>JABMPX010000014.1 GCA_013203625.1 Parcubacteria group bacterium
CTTTGTTTAATTCGTTCTCTATGTCTGCAATCAGGGCATAATCTTGGTAAGGACAGGTTCATCTTTTTGTAGAACTTTAGTTCTTGTGGAATTAGACGGAATACGCTAGAGCCAGCGCAGATTTCTGGAATCCTTGGAGTCCTGCCTTTAGGCAGAGACTTGTCTCCGGCTAAAGCCGGGACTCCAAATCTAACATTCTCACATTCAATTACTTCTTTTAGTATAGAGTCATCTGTATCTTTTATGTTATCTGGTAATTGGATAGCTTTTATGGTGGGTTTGTATTCATTCTTTGGCTTATCATACCATGTATATCCTTGTTCTAATGCTTGTTGCTTAGTTAAAGGGAAGTATTCATTGGCTATTGTTTCATTGTAGGCAAAGGGAGATAAATCTATTGGAAAGAATTCTCCATATTTGTATACTCTTCCTTTCTTATTTATGTATGGCATATCATTCATATGTTTCTTTATCTTAGGAATCATTTGTTCATATTGTTCTTTCGTGTATTGCTTGTTTAGGATGCAGTACTGCTTGTGCTTTAATCCAGAACAACCAAAGAGATCTGAACAAGCTCGACACTCTATACAATACTCAATATTAAGACACTCGGGGAAACAGTGCCAGCTAAATTTAACATTATTAACTCCTTCGCCAACGCCATTGCATTCATATGTATTTTGCGCATTTATGCCAAAACCAGTTTGATCATAAACATCTTTAGCCCCTACTTTCGCATCTAAAAACTGACAATATCGCAAATTTTCACCATTTCTAATGCTATATGAATCAAAAATATTTTTAGAATTATAAATATATTCACCGGCAACATTAACGTTATGACGACCAAACATAAACTTTTTAGGATAATTTAAATGCTGCTGATTAATTTTATGTAACATTCTTTTCAAGTTAATAAAATTGCCGATATCAAACTCTTCAAGTTTTTTAAAATATTCTTTTTTAGTATATGACTTATTGAAAATATGATATCTTTTATGACGAAGATTGGTACAACCAAAACAATTTTGGCAATTTATACAATTTTGACAAGCAATAATTTCTTGTGAATCCTCGCAATGAGAAGAAAAAAATGATTTATAACAATTATCCAGCATAAAACCCTGATAGCAGAGTTCTGAACTATTTAGATGTATACAATCATAAGAATCTCTAGAGCTGTGAACTCGATAACTATAAGCACAATCTTCAGAATTTGTAGCGGATTCCAATAAATAACCGTTTTTAATGCCATTTACATTGTTGCAATAATCACAGTTGATCGTATCAGTAATTACCCGACTCGGATAAGGAACTTTTTTTGTTAATTCCCTAATTTGTTCAAAAAATGGTTTTTTAAAATTATAATCTTTTTTGTATTCCATGGCATCCCACTTATCAGAATTCCATATTTTTTGATCATAAATTCTAGCTGGTGCTTTTGAAGAAAAAGAAGAAAAAATCTCTTTGCCAGAAAAATCACATTTTCTTTTGTATACTTTTGGACTATTCCATAAGACCAATCGCCTTTGAGTTCGACACTCTGGACAAAAGGTCGGTTCTGGCACATCTATTTTCTTATAAAATTCAAAGTCCTCCGGCTCTATAATGAACTTGGCTTTACAGTTTTGACAGGTTTTTGTTTTAGTTTTGGTCATGACTTGAGTCAAGGACAGTCCTTAAAATGACATCCTTATGCACAAGGATGTCATTTTAAGGACTGTCCTTGTGACATCATCCTATTTCTTTTAATAATAATTTAAACTAATGGTTCTGGTTCTTTGTCTTTTTCTTCAGGTTTTTTAACTTTTCCTGTTGTCTCTTTTACTTCGGCCTCCTCTTTTATTCTCTCCTCTTCTTCTAATTTCTTTTTTACTTCTTCTAATGGAAAAGTATATTTTTTCCTGCTTTGCTCTATAATCTCCTCTTTATAAGATTCGTGAACAGCTGGCAAAACATTAAGCGTTTCCGCAGAAAAAGGATCAAAGGTCTCTCCATCAATGGCCATTTTAATATAGAACTCTTGAATACCTAAATTAATCATATCTTCTGCTTCAAAGATCGGCTTCATCTCTGCAGCCAATTTAGCTGCATCATCTCCGCCAACCCTAAAAACAACAATTGTGCCAATATTGCCTAATACCGTTGCTAAAACCTGCGCTAATAATTGAGCTATATATTGATGAGCTACAGTAATACAAAGTCCGTATTTTCTTGATTCAGTAAACAAGTTTTCAAAAGTAGTTGTGACTAAGTTATGGAACTCGTCCACATAAAGATAAAAATTCTTTCTGTCTTCCTCTTTCATTGAAGCCCGAGCCATGCCAGCCTGATAAAGCTTAGTTATAAACATTGAGCCAAAAAAACTGCTATTATCTTCACCCAGCTTGCCTTTAGCTAAATTTATCAAAAGAATCTTTCCTTCATTCATAATCTTTTCCAAATCAACCTTATTCTCTTTTTGGCCAAAAATATTACGCAATAAGGGATTAGAAAGAAACTGGCTTAATTTATTAACCAAGGGAATTATTGCGTCAGTATCAAATTTTTCTGACCAATCAGCAAATTCAACAGCCCAGAACCTTTTGACCATATCGTCTTCAATATAGTCAACCACTTTCTGCCGATAATTTCTATCAGTCAGCATAGAAATCATTCCTCGCATAGTGGCTTCTGGATAATCAAGCAGGGCTAGACAAGTAAATCTGAAAACATGCTCCAGACGAGGCGTCCAGTTAGCGCCAAACTGCCTTTCTAAAACCTCAAGCAGTCCTTGAGTGACCTGATGTTTTAACGCAGGATCAATATTGGAAAGAGGGTTGAAAGAAACAGGGAAATCCATATCAGCTGGATCAATTAAAACCACGTCATCTATTCTTTGTTCAGGAATAAAATCAAGAATGTTTTCAATCAAATCTCCGTGAGGATCTATTAAACAAACTCCATGGCCATGGGCAATGTCTTGGCGAATTAAAAGCTCTAAAAATTTACTTTTGCCTACGCCGCTTTTACCTACTGTATAAATATGCTTTGGCCTGTCTCCTCTTTTGATGCCAAAAATAAACTTCTTTTCTTCCAAAGCTGCTTCATAATTTGTCCTGCCAAAAAAAGAACATTCTTTAGCGTCTACTTTTCCATAAATTGGCAATTCTGGCGGAGGCGGCGCATATTTGATTTTACGAATTTTTTCTCTAGGCATACTAATATTATACTATAAAATTAGCATTAATCAATATTCTAATTAAGAGGCGTCGTCCTTAAATTATTATCAAACCATTAACTTACTTTTTTATTATAACAACTTTCGCAATATATTATTTCAGGACGTTCTGGAGCGTATGTTGTTTGGAAGGTATTAGGACAGCCTTTTTTCATACATTGCCTTTCCCATAGTTTTATTGGATTTCTTTGTTTAATCCGTTCTCTATGACGACATTCGGGACAAAGCCGCGGCAAAGGCAAATTATGTTTTTTGTAAAATTTAAGTTCCTTGGGAATAATTCGGAAAACCCCTAACCCCGCGCAATCATCAGCTGAACATTTTATTGTTTCTTTTAAAATGCTGTCATCTATATTTTTAATATTATCTGGTAAATCTTTAGCTTTAATAGTTGATTGATGCTCTATTGTGGGCAGATCATGCCATTTATACCCATCTTCTAAGGTCTGTTTTTTAGTTAAAGGAAAATATTGCAATACTGGCGATTCGTTGTATCCAAAACGCGATAATTCAATTGGGAAATATTCTCCATATTTATAGATTCTTCCTTTTCTATCTATATATGGCACTTTATCCATTTGTTCCTTGATTTTCTTAATTAATTTTTTGTAATCCTCTTTGTTATATTGTTTGTTTAAAATACAATATTTCTTTTTGCGCAAAGAGATACAGCCGAATAAATCAGAAGAATCATGACAACCCTCAGAATATTGCACATCTCTGCTTGTCCAAACGCCATTATCAAAAAGCATATGATTGCACTTATCAACTACACAAACTGATTCATATGTCAGATTCACAAAATATCCAGTATCGTAAATATCATAAGAATCTTTAATATTTAAACCTGTAATAAACGCGTACTTACAATTCTCCGCGCCCTTATCGCCACTAAAACAATAATGGCAATTTTTAGCATTTGCCATGTCATCGCCAGTTACATTAACTGTTTTATTAATCTTCGCAAACTTGCGAGGAAATTTAATATGGAAATTGTTAAACTTTTCTTTAATTTTTAAAACTTCCTGATAACTCCCTAAATTAAATTCTTTTAATTTCTCCAAGTATTTTTCCTTTTTATATGGTCGGTTAAAAATATGATACTTTTTATGCCTTAAATTAACACAGCCAAAACAATTTTCGCAATTGCGACAATTGAATAAAAAAGCTGAACTATGGCATTCTGAACAATCTTGGCTGAAAAATAATTTATAGCACCTTGAACAACCTATGGAAAAATAACAAAGTTCGCTATCAAGTACTCTATAAATGTCCATGCAATCTTTATCATCCGCAAACCAAGTAGCATAAGAACAATTCTCTGATATTCCTCCCAAAAATGACAGATAACAATCTTTGCCATATAAAAAATCGTGGCAGTATTCACTATTCTGTGAATGAGTATTTAATAAATTAACCACAGGGACTTCTTGCTGAAGCTGGTAAAACTGTTGAAAAAAAGATTTACTAAAGTTATAATTTTTTCCATATTTCATCGCATCCCATTTGTCAGACCACCAACATTTACTGCAATAAACCTTGAATGGCTTATCTGGCGAATAAATTGTGATAGTTGGTTTCTTACACAAATCACAATTCCTTTTATATAATTTTCTCTCATTCCATGAAGCCATCCTCCTCTGCATCCTACAATCCGGACAAAAGGTTGGTTCTGGAACATCTATTTTCTTATAAAATTCAAAGTCCTCCGGCTCTATAATGAACTTAGCTTTACAGTTCTGACATGTTTTGCTTTTGGATTGAGTCATAATTTGAGTCAAGGACAGTCCTTGTAATATCATCCTATTTCTTTATTGTAGCATGCTTCGCAATAAATAATCTCTTTTCTGTCTGTGGCGTATGTTGTTTGTAATGTAGTATTGCATCCTTTGTTCATACA
>JABMPX010000015.1 GCA_013203625.1 Parcubacteria group bacterium
GATTCGTTCGACTTGCATGCCTTATCCACGCCGCCTGCGTTCATCCTGAGCCAGGATCAAACTCTCAAATAAAAATATTTTGGGACAACTGCACAAAATTGCAATTGTTTAACGTAACTATTTAATTATTAAAGTACTCTACTATCTTATATCATCCAAAAATCCTTGTCAACTTCTTCTGCCATGCCTTAATTTTCTGATGATTGCCAGATAATAATACTTTTGGAACTTGCCTTTTTTTGTTATTAATTACTATATTTTCTGGCCTTGTATAATGCGGATATTCTTTGTACTTATCGTTTTTTACAAAACTTTCTTCTTCTAAAGATCCTTTGGTAATTGTTCCTGGAATTAAACGCGATACTGCATCTACTACAATCATGGCAGGCAATTCACCTCCAGTAAGGATATAATCGCCAATAGAAATTTCTTCATCAGCAATATATTTAGCTACTCGTTCGTCAACTCCTTCGTAACGACCAGAGATAATAATAATCTGGTCTAGCTTGGAAAATCTTTGCGCCATTTTTTGGTTAAACTTTTTGCCTTTAGCTGAAAGCAAAATTACTTTGTTCTTTTTTACTTTAGATTTTCTTTTTATATATTGAACCGCTTTATAAATCGGTTCAACCATTAAAACCATGCCAAAACCGCCGCCATAGGGCTTATCGTCCACGCTTTTATGTTTATCAAGAGTATAATCCCGTAGATTATGAATATTAATTTTAATTAATTTTCTTTTTTGAGCACGTTTAATAATTGATTCATTGAAATAAGAATCAAATATCTTTGGGAAAATTGTAATTATGTCAAACTTCATAAATTATAGATAAAAACAAAAACTGCACTATCAGAATAGCACAGCTTTTGCCTTTTTGTAAATCAAAAAGATTTTATAGTTTTAATTCATCAACTACTTCATCAACGCCTTTTTTAGGCTCTTCGCTTGAAGCAGGTGTTTCTCCTCGAGTTCGAGAAACTCTACCACCTTCTGGCTCTTCGATCTTAAGATTAATACGAGCATTATTTTTAACACCGATTACTCTAAGAATACTTCGAATTGCTCTAGCAGTAGATCCTTCTCGTCCAATAATTTGACCCATATCCTCTGGATGAACCTTAAGAGTTAAAAGGACTCCCATTTCATCAACAGTTCTAACCACTTTAACATCATCAGGATGGGCAACAATGGATTTAATAACATACTCTAGAAATTCTTGGTCAGTAGGCATCTTAGCCATATTTCTATAACCTCTAACTTTTCTCCAACTATCTTTCAAGCTTTCTCTAGAAATGAAATTAGCGATCAATTAGAGATTAATCTCATTCAAGACTATTCATAGCAGTTCGACCTTTCCAATAAGACTGCTAATCTAATGTTCTTATTCTATTCCTTTTTTTCCGATTTGTCAACTTTTTTTGGCTTTTCTTTTTCTTCTTTAACAAGCTTTTTCTTAGATTTAATTTTCTTTTTAATCTTAGGTCCTTTAACTACTCCTTGTTTTACTAACAGATTATGAACCGTATCAGACGCTTGAGCTCCTTTAGAAAGCCAATGTTTTATTCGCTCTTCTTTTAAATTAATTTCTTTTTGATGCGGATTATAATTTCCTAACACTTCTAAAAATTTCCCGCTTTTAGGCGGAGATGTTTTTTCTGTTAGAATAACTCTAAAGCTAGATTTATTCCTTTTGCCTGTTCTAATTAAACGAATAGTAAGCATAAATTTAATTTATTATTTCCATTTTTTCTTTTTTAACGCTGCTTCAGCAGCTTTTTCCTGCGCGTCCTGTTTAGAAACGCCTTGACCTTCAGCAATTAATTCTTTATCAAGATAAACTCCAACAATGAAATTTTTAGCATGATCTGGCCCCCATTCCTTGATTACTTTATAAATAGGAGTAATGCCAATCTTGTCGTCCTGAGCTTTTTCCTGAAAAAGGCTTTTAGGGTCTTTATAAAGCTTCTGATCTATAATCTCTGGCAGTTCCTTCAAAATATTCTTTTCAATAAATCTACTAGCTTTTTCATATCCTTGGTCTAGAAAGATTGCTCCAATTAACGCTTCAAAAGCATCAGCTAAAATATATTGACGAGCTCGTCCAGTGTCCTTATTCTCTCCGCGGCTTAAAAGTAAATGATTATTTATTTTCAATTGATTCGCTACTTTAGCTAACATTTTAGCATTAACTAGAGCAGCTCGCCAATTAGTTAAATCCCCTTCTGGATTAGGATAATTATTATAAAGATACTCGGTAACAACCATTTCTAAAATAGCATCGCCTAAAAATTCAAATCGTTCGTTGTCTTTTAAATGAAAATCTGGATTCTCATTTAAATAAGAACGATGGATTAATGCCTGCTGAAGCAAGTCCTTATTGTCAAATTTTACATCAATAGCTTTTTCTAAAGAAGATAAATCCATACCAAATTAATTTTAAATTTTACTCATTTTTGCCTGGTTCTCCAATTTCTCGATAAACTGTGCCTAAAACTCCATTAATGAATTTGCCAGATGACTCGCCGCCAAAAGTTTTAGCTAATTCAATTGCTTCATTAATAGCTACTTTTGGAGGAACTTCATCTCTATTGCCAAAAAGAAGCTCGAACAATCCTATTCTTAAAACATTTCTATCAACAATAGTAATTTGATTAATAGGCCATTCTGGAGCGGATTTCTCAATAATTTTATCTAATTTTGATAAATTTTTAATTACTCCATCAACTATCTGCCAAATAAAATCAACTTCTTCCAGCCCTGGAGCAAATTCCTCAATAACCCGATCAACAATTTCTTTTAATTGGTCTGGTTTTTTTTCTTTAAAATCCCATTCATAAAGGGATTGCATGGCTACGGAACGAGATAGATGGCGATTGGCCATAAATTTTTATAAATTAAAAATTATTTTTTTGATAATTCTTCCATGTTCATTGCTTTTTCACTCTCTTTTCCTTGTTCAGCAATTTCTTTTTCTTTTTTCTTCTTTTCTTTTTTATTAAGTTTAGCCATAACATCAATTATTTCTTTTCCAGCATAGGTTCCACAATTCTGGCAAAGTTGATGAGGCAGAACATCTGCTTTGCACTTAGGACAAGCAAAAAAACGCTTTTTATCTAAAGCATGATGAGAACGTCTTCTGTTTCTTCTTGATTTAGTGTGTCGTTGCTTTGGAACAGCCATAATTTTTAATTGCTTTTTGAAGAGCCTTAACAGCTAAATTAGCGCAATGCATTTTAATCGGAGGTAATTTGCCAAGTTCTTCAGCTACATCATTATATGAAATTTTCATTGCTTTATCAAGTGTTTTTCCTTTAGCCATATCAGTTATCATTGAGGACGTGGAAATAGCTGCTACACAACCCATTGTTTCAAAAGATATGTCTTTTATTTTATTATCCTTTACTTTTATATATAATTTCATGATATCTCCACATTTTGGATTTCCAACTTTCCCTACAGCATCAGGATTTTTCATCTTGCCCATGTTGCTAGGATTTTGAAAATGTTTAATAACTTTTTTGCTATACATATTTTTATTTGCCTGATATTTTTCTTAATCTTTTGATTATTCCAGGCAAAACTTTTAAAACAAAATCAATGTCATTATTTGTTGTGTGCTTACCCAAAGTAAAACGAACACTGCAATGCGACTGCTCATGAGAAAGCCCCAAAGCTGTTAAAACATGAGATGGGCTTAAAGAATTGCTAGCGCAAGCTGAGCCAGTTGAGACAAAAATATTTCTTTGAGACAGTTCCATGACAATACTTTCTCCTTCTGCTCCTCTAAAACTAATATGAGCATTATTAGGCAAACGCTTTCCTAAAGAACCATTAAACTGCGAATCAGGAATATCTTTTAAAATTCCTGTAATCAATTTATTCCTTAACTTCTTAATGCTTTGAATTTTTGTCTTGCAATCTCGGACTTTTTTTATCGCTTCTCCTAATCCAACAATGCCTGGAACATTTTCTGTGCCTGAACGCATATCTTTCTCTTGTCCGCCACCACGGATTAAAGAAACAATAGGCGTACCTTTTTTAATATATAAAGCGCCAATGCCTTTTGGCCCATAAATTTTATGGCCTGATAAGGATAATAAATCTACGCCAAGATTCTGCACATTACAATCTAAATAATTAACTGCCTGAACCGCATCTGTGTGAAAAATAATTTTTTCCTTTCTCTTGCTGTTTATTTTTCTAATCAACTCACCAATCTCCCTGATTGGCTGAATAGTCCCTATCTCGCTATTAGCATACATTATAGAAATCAAACGAGTATTATTTTTAATTGCCTTTTCCAACTCTGTTAATTCAATTAATCCATACTCATTCACAGGCAAAAGCGTTAACTCAGCTAAATTATTTTTTTCATGATATCTGGCTGGCGCAATAACTGCCTTATGCTCAATTGAAGAAATTATAATATGCGACTTTTTATTTTCCTGCTCCCAAATTTTATCAATCACACCGTAAATAACCCAATTATCGCTTTCGCTGGCAGAACCGGTAAAATATATTTCATTTGAAGAACATTTTAAAAAATCTGCGATCTGTCCACGGGCATTTTCAACTGCTTGGCTCGCTTTTTCTCCTAAGCTGTAAATAGTTGAGGGGTTTCCGTATTGTTCAAAAAAATACGGCTGCATTTTTTTAAAGACAGTCAGGTCCACTGGCGTAGTCGCAGCATAATCAAGATAAATTTGTTTCTGAGCCATATTAAAGCATGATAACAAAAAAATAGCTACTTGTCAAAACAGGAGCTATCTCCTAATCCCAAACATATTCCTGGGTATCTCATACTTTTCAATAATTGATTGGTTTAAATCATTTCTTTTTAAAAAAATAATTGCATAGTCATCAGCAAAAACTGGCGCCCAAGCATCATCAACCACTCGCTCAATTAAAAACTTCTGAGCCCAAGGCGTGGCATCATGATAAGCAAAAAATATCGTATTGAAGTTATATAATTTATCTTGTTCTAGCCAAACATTATTATCCTGTTGCAATGGAATATATTCTTGTTCAAAAAAAGCAACAGAATAGGCCTCTGGACGATTATCAGTAAAAACCTTTTCTTTGGGATAAAGATAATAAATTAAATAACTGCCAATATCGTAATTATTAAAAATTGGCCCTTTAATGTCTCGTTCTTTAAAGAATTCAGCTGATTGATTATTGTCTTTAACTAAACCAAAACCAAATTCTTTGTTTGTTAAGGGCAGTTTCTGATAATAGATAAAAAATGTAATTAAGAAAATAGCCAGACATAAAAAAACAAGTCCAAAATTAACATTTAAAGAATTAAATTTGATTCTTTTGCCCATCCCCTTTTTAATATTATATGCAATGATTAATAAGGCGAAGAAACCAAAGAGAGTAAAATTGCGGATAGCCAGCCAAGCCATTGTACTAAAAACAACTGCCAAGCAAAGATAGATTATTGAAAACTTTTTCCGGTTTTTTATCAAAAGAAGAATAAAGCTTAAAACAAGAATTGCAAAAACTATTTTAAAAAGAGTCAGGTTGGGATTACTAATAATTCCTAAATTCTCTAAAAACCAAACTGATTGATTCTCAACAATCCTATAACCATAATCCTTAAAAATTGTAAAAGGATAAATTAATCCCTTTAAGCCAAAAGGGCTTATTAAAGTTGTTAAGCTCGTTAAAATTAAAACAGAAAAAATCTTGTTAAAAACTTTTCTTTTTTTAATCAACCTGTCCAGCAAAAAAAGCCCTATTAAAGCAGGGCCAAAAATAAAATAGATATGAGTGTTCACCCAAATAATTTCCAAAACAGGCAAAACAAAAAGCCATTTATTGCTTATTAATCCCTTTTTCCAATGCCAAAGAACCCAAAAGAACACAGCAATAAAAAAATAGCTGAAAATTTCTGGCCTAATTTCAGTCCGAGCAGCTATTAAAGGAATTAATAAAACAGAACACAAAACAGAAATTTTAAAACCAGCTTGCTTCTGAGCTAAACGAAAAAATAGATAGAAAATAAGTAAGCTGATTAATAAATAAAATACACAGAGACCGATAAAACCAGATATCTGCCAAATAAGGAAGAAAATTACTCCGCTTCCCCAGTGATGATTAACAACCGGATAATCTGGCTGGGTAAAAGAATAAAAATTTGTTTTTAGAAGATCAAAATCTCCCTGAAGAATCACTTCTCCATTTTTCAAATGCCTGCCTAAATCAACTATTGTTAAATCAACTTTGTTAACTAAAAAAAATCCATACCAGCTCATTAACAAAATCAAAATAATAATCTGAATAACTTTTTTCCAATTCATAAACCTATCATAACAAAAAAATAAAATATTAAAAAGAGATTAAACTAAAAACAACCGCTAAAAAAACGGTTATTTTGATGGCTGGCGCATAGGTCTAGAAATGATTGTCAAAATTAAAAATTAATTAATATATATGTTCTGCGCCATTTAGAGGGACATAACTCCATTTATCGCTAGGCAATTCTTCTAAATAATTCTTTTCGAATTCATTGCCATGAACTTCATAATAATCATAAAATTCAGGAGTGACTTCATAGACTTCATCCGTATCCGGATTATATAGTCGGCTATACCCTAAAATAGCATCACTTTGAGTTTCAAACATCCTTTGTTCTGACTCAAGCTTATTCTCCCAGACATCCATTATAGTATCAGAGGTCTCACTTAGTATTTTTCCTGCTTCTAATGCACCAGCTGCCGCCTTGTTTTGTGCTTGTATGCAAGCACTTATATAGTCCTGACTTATCATATAAGAATCCAAGCTCTTTTCTAACGAAGGAGTTATTAAATCTAATAATCCCTTAGGAGCAGTAATCCCAATAAACATCATTCCATATCCCCAACCCATTCCAATGTCAGCAGTTATTATATAAAAATATCCTTCACCTAACTTATTATTCTGTTGAAATTCGGCTCTAACCAATTTTGCATCAGTTACATAGGATGGTTTATTAATAACTTTTTCCGAACTAATTATTTTAACATTAGTCATAATTGGAACTTGAGGAAATGCTTGCTGGAAAAACCCGGTAAGAGCAAGGGTGCTAAAATTCATCAAATAGTTTTCAGCCGTCAGAGGATTTACCAATGGACTTTCAAACCAGGAAACATTAGATCCTCCAATTTGCATATAATTATAATCCCATGTTTTTCGTTCTTGATTTGTATAAACTGGACCAGCTTCTGAGAAATAAAAAACCTGTTTTAATTCAGAGGAAGGATCTCTGGCTAAAATTGATTTTGTAGCACATTCTCCGCCAGTATAAACATTCCAATCAGATGGCACATTTAAAGACACTGCTCCATCTGTCCAAGGAACTAATTGTATTAATTCTGTTTTAGCAACATCGCCTATTGACATACTGCAAAGCGTAGCTTCTGATGGAATTTCTTTTAATTCCTCAACTGGCTTCTTGACGTCAGGGACTTCTTTTTGAGGTGGTTCTGGAACCTTCTCTTCATTAACCAAAGGAATTTCTTTTTTGGAATCCGTCTTTAACAGATTCGGCAATTTAGAAATTGAATCTAAATCAGTAACTAAACCAAATAGAGTAAAGAATAAGACACTTAAGGCACCGAAAATCAAAATCGCTTTTCCTCTTGTCTTAGTTCCTTTTAAAAACCTCAAAACCAAACTAGGTCTGATAATCCCTATTAACAAACAAACCAGTGAGATTAATAATAATATACAGAATAAAGTTTCCATAATTTTTTTACTTCTATTTTATTTTTTTAATTAGATTAATCTAACATTCCCCTTTCCTTCAAATGATCTTCGTCAGTTAATTCTACAGAATCTTCCGATGTTTGAGGTTGAGAAGGCCAAAGAACCACCCCAACGATTATTATGATAACTATTATAATAATTATTAAAAAAAGTTTTTTCATACTTTCTTCTCACATTTTATTAACACTAATCCTATTGAACAAGATTAATAGCAATCTCTGCATAGCACATGTTTCGCTTCATTTCGTCAGTAATTTTTTCACAAAGAGAAATGTCAGGGAAAATATGAGTTGAAAAATTACCGTAACATAAATCTCGCAATTCCTCTTCCTTAATTTCTGCGCATAAAGAAGAATCTTTTTGATCATACTATTTTAATAATAGCATATCAACCAAAAACAAAAAAGTTAACAATTCACATAACAATAACTATTATTTAAGTATTAAATCTTACTTGAAGACAACTTAACTTCTTCTAATTATATCAAAAAAAACCGCCAATTAAGCGATCTTTTACGCACCCCGGTCCCTCGAACCGATGCTGACGTTGGCTGGCCATCTCGGTCCAGTATTCTTACCCAACGCAACTCGATCTAGGCAAAAGAGACAAATGAGACACTATAAAAGAGATTTTTAAGTGTCTCATTTAATTTAAACCCTTAGTTCCTTTTTTATCTTTCATCCCAGACAAAGGAACAGTCACAAAAAATGTGGTGCCATTATTTTCTTCACTTTCAAACCAAATCTTACCGCCTGATTTTTCAATAATTGACTTTACGATATAAAGCCCCAAACCAGTCCCTTCAACATCTTTCTTCTGAACATTGTCGGCTCGGAAAAGCTTGGTAAAAATTTTAGATTGCTGGCTTTTTGGTATGCCATAACCGTTATCCGCCACTTCAATAAGTAAATCCTTTTTTGTTTTAGTAACATTTAAAGAAATTTTTTCTTTCACTGGAGTATACTTAACGGCATTGGAAAGTAAATTCTGGAAAATAATTCTGGTCAATTTGGGATCAATTTTTATCAAAGGCATGTCTTTGTCATATTTTTCCTCAACCTTTATCTGTTTTTTTTGAATCTGCGGTTTTAATTCTGCTAAAACGCTTTTGGCAATCTCCACAATATTGGTCAGCGCGGGCTCAATGGCAAAAGTGCCCAAATCAATTCTGGAAACATTTAATAAAGCGTTGACCAAATCTACCATTCTTTGATTGCCCACATGTATTTCATTGACAAACTGTTTTTGGTCATCATTCAATTTGCCAGCGTCGCCTGATAAAAGCATTTCCGCATACCAATTAATTGAAGTTAATGGAGTGCGTAATTGATGCGAAGCCAGAGAAACAAATTCAGTTTTTGCCTTATCAATTTGCTTTTCACGAGTAATATCCCTTTCAATACCAACAAAAAAAATCTCATTACCTTTTTCATCAAGTACCGGTGAAATTCTAAGCTGAACTTCATACTTCTCTCCACCTTTTCTCTTATTAGTCAGTTCTCCAACAAAAACTTTTTTCTCTTCTTTAATTGTCTTCCACATTTTTTGGTAAAATGCTTTATCCATTTTTCCTCCCCATAAATCTCCTGACTTCCTACCCAACATTTCTTTCTTTGAATAACCAGTAATTATTTCTGCTGCTTTGTTGGCATATAAAATGTTGCCATCAGTGTTCGTGATAATTATATGGTCAGAAGCGTTTTCTACTGCCAATTGGAATTTCTGTAAATCCACGGTCAATTCCTGCGCCAATTGCAAAGCTCGCAATTTTGTCCTTGAAAAAGAATGCAACACAAAAAAAATAAGGAAACTAAAAATTAGTCCTGCGATAAGAACTGTTAAAGGTAACAGTTTTTCAGCGGAGCTTGGAAAAAATTCCGATGAATCTTCAAAGTGCAATGCCCATTTTCTCCCCGCAATACTCAAATCACTATCTTGAACAAACATTGGCTTATAAA
>JABMPX010000001.1 GCA_013203625.1 Parcubacteria group bacterium
AAGCTCTTTTTAAACATATCAGACAGCGTATTTGGCAAGATACTTGAGAACGTTTAAGTTAATAAAATTAACAGAAGGACTGAGATTAATAGTATTCAGTTCTTCTTTTTTTATTCACAAAAAGGTATAATATAAATATCTTATGACGAAAATCAATTTTAAATACAATCTTAAATATGATGCATATAACTGGGTAAGGCAGGTTATTTTTATGTCTCCCGGATCAGCAGATCGGATTCCATTAAATATACAGAAGGAAATATTGAAATTGTATAAAAAAAATCAAATTAGTCATCTGGATTTATTAGATTCTATGAATCACCCTACTATCGAATTTGTTGTTGATTATATTAAAAAGAGTCAGGATATAAAATCGATAGAGTCTATTAGAAAAGAATTAGAGGTATTTTGGAGAAAAAAAGAAACCAAATTTTTTAAGATTCTCTCAGAAATTATCCAGAAACCGATATATCGAGCATCATACAATTGTTATTTAAGTACTGTTTTTAACTGTCCATTTTATGAAAAAGAAAATTGGATTATGGTGTCTGCTTTTAGTGATCGAACTAATCAAATTTATGTAGTGGCTCATGAGTTCATGCATTTGCAATTTATACATTGGTATAAGAAATATTGTTTAGATAAAGGATTAACAAAAAAAGAATTTTGGCATATTCAAGAAGCAATAACATTTCTTCTTAATGAGCCAGAATTTAATAATGTAATTGTATTCCAAGATAAAGGATATAGAATTCATCAAGAATTAAGGAAGAAATTGAAAGGGCTATGGGAAAAAAATAAAGATTTTAATAATTTTTTAAATGAAGTTATTACCTTTAAACAAAATTATCTTGGGAAATACCTTGGAAATTCCAAGAAAATTTACAAATGATTATATTTCTTCATTTCTGTCAATAATCATTTTATAAACAATTAATTAAAATATCGCTTTAATCAAGAGATTTTTGTTTGTTTTTGTTCTTGTGGATAACTTTTGTCGGGAAAAACTTGACAAAGATTTAAAAGCTTGTTAAAGTTAAAGATAATATGGCAAATAGAAAGAGATCATTATGCGTTTAATCAGATACTTATTTTATAGAATAAGAATATTATTTAGAACTGATAATTCTAATAATTTAGGTTTATTAAAAAAGCATTGCTTAAAAACACTTCAATATTGAAGTGTTTTTAAATAATAGCAATTATGGTTAAACATGAACAATAAAATTATTTTAGCCATTATCATAATAGCAGTTCCAGTATCATTAACTTTGATAATCTGGTTAATTGGCAAGTATTGTAAGAAAGAATAGAAGTATGCTATTAAAGATTAATATATCGAATTAAGAAGGTTAAGATTTAATCTTCTTGATTGGGTTTGTTAGGGGAAGTATATAAAGTTCTTTTTTAAAAAAATAATAGTTTAAGCTGGGAGTGAAAACTCAATCTAACGGCAAAAGGAGGTGAATATTATGGTAGTTGAGATTGCAGTCGAGATTCCATTTATTCTTCTGTTTCTTGAGGATCATGAAGGAGCTATGAGTGCCACAACTTGTGGAACTTATAGTGCTCCTGACTCTCATGATTATGAATAGTCATGAGGAAACTAAAGGTGGATAGCTGGTAATAAAATACCAGCTATCTATCCAACTATTAAACCATTAAAATTTTTTAAGAGGAGGTGAGATAAATGATACTGGCAATAGGTAATTCTAATTTATGGGAACTGGAAGCGTTTGACTTAGTAAGACAGGAAATAGAAAAAAAGGGGCAGAAAGCAGTTATCTTTAAACAGGACAAATGCTTGGAAGGAGAGTATCTGAATTATATAATAGATAATAAAATATCCTCATTTGTTATTGAGATAGACGGAGAGGAATATAACGCAGAGCAATTTTCAGCCGTTTGGAATTTAAAGCCAATCATGCCAGAAAAAATCAGAAGATTTGAACCGATAGAGTATAGACATTTTATCAAAAGGCAGTTTTATGCCATGCAAGAAGCTATCTGGACAATGTTTGCTAATAAAAAATGGATAGATAACCCATGGACTGTTGTAAAGGCAGAGGATAAGATATATCAGTTGAATACAGCTATTGAGTCAGGGTTTAATGTCCCAGATACTTTGGTTAGTTCTAATCCGAAACGAGTGTCAGATTTCTACTGCCACCACGATAAGGAAATTATTATCAAGATGATTAGATCTTCTCCCATGAATGATAAAGTTATCTATACTAATATAGTAACCGACAAATACATGGAAGCAATTGAGTCCGTTAAAATGTCTCCCTCTATTTTCCAGGAGGTTATCAAGAAAGAATATGAACTCAGAATAACAGTGGTCGGAGATAATATCTTTCCTGTGAAAATTGATTCGCAAGTTGATAGTTTAACCTCTCTTGATTGGCGGAAGAAACCTAAGTTAAATGATACAGAAGTAGAACTGAGTGCGATTGAAATTCCAGACGATGTTTGTAAAAAGATTAAACTTTTTATGAACAAAATGAATCTCAATTTCGGCTGTATTGATATGGCGGTTACACCTGAGGGAAAGTATATTTTCTTTGAAATAAATCCAAACGGGCAGTGGTATTTTGTTCAGTTAAAAACTCACATACCAATAGCTAAAGCTATTGCTAAGTTGTTAATTAATTAAAGGGAGGGGACAATCTGTCCCCACCCCTTTTAATAAAATTTATTATGGATAGAGAAACACAAAATCAAATAATTAAAATGAGTGAAATTGCTATAGAAGCACGACAAAAGGCAAATGAAGAAAATGGATTAACCATTGAAAACTATCATGTTTTTATGATAGACCAACTTAATCTATTTTTATTAAAGAAAATCGTAAAGAAAAATGGTTATCCTAAAAAAGGAAATCTTCAAAAAAATGCTGTATTTCATTTTGCCCATCTTTTAAAAGACGTGTCCGAGCTTGATTTGTCGTTTGTTAAAGAGTGTTTGCGAAATAGTTATATTCCTGAAAAATATAGAAAAC
>JABMPX010000016.1 GCA_013203625.1 Parcubacteria group bacterium
TGCTACTACTACAGGAAGCCATTATATTGGCGCTGACCTTGGAGTATTAGGCAATGCTTCAACAACTGGATGGTTAAATATTGACCAGTATTTAGTAGTTAGCCAATATGGTCAGTTTAACAATGTTACAACCACAGATTCTATCTTTTCAGGCGGTTATACCACTTCTACAGGAGGCTTTTATACACAGGCAGACATTGAAGCAGGCAACAATCTGCTTATCAGAGGAAACTCAACTACTACTGGTTCATATTACATAGGAGGAACCGCCTCAACAACAGAATTATTTGTTCAAGGAGACGGGCATATTGGAGGCAATCTGACCTCTGACGGAACTCTTGATATTTTAGGAATAACAACATTAGCAAGTAACCTTCAAGTAAACGCTAGCGCAACAACAACTGGTTCATTAAACATAAATGGCGACTTCTTAACAGATGGAACAGGAAGTTTTGCCAGCGCAAAACTCTTTATTGACTCATCAGGCAACCTTACAACCACAGGATACGCATCATCCACAACCGGTCTATTTACGCAGGCAAACATTGAAGCAGGCAGTGATCTGCTTATTAGAGGAAACTCAACAACTACTGGTTCATATTACATCGAAGGAACTGCCTCAACAACAGAACTATTTGTCCAGGGGATAGGTCATTTTGGAGGCAATCTTACAATAGATGGAACAATGTTCATAAACAACAATGCCACAACAACAGGAAGCTTCTCCATAGGAACATCAACACAATACTCTGTATTCACAATAGGTGATGATGGAGGATTAATGATAGATCTAAATGCAGCTAATGCAACAACTACATTTGCAGATAATGTAGAAATAACAGGTAATCTTTCAGGAACATCTCCATTAAATATAACAGGAGGAGCTAATATTACAGGAGGTAACGTTGGCATAGGAACAACCACTCCATTATCATTGTTTTCTTTACAAGGAACAGCAGGGAATTCAGATATCTTCACTATTGCAAGTTCAACCGGCGCCAACTTATTAACAATTAGCCATGACGGTAATATTGGCATTGGAACAACCAGCCCAGGAGCTTTATTAGATATTTACAGAGAATCAGGAGGAACAGAGAATTTATTCCAAATTGGAACATCTACTGATACAGATATATTTGTAATTAAGAGCGATGGTAAATTAGGAATAGGTACAACCTCTCCTTTATCAACATTGTCAATCCAGGGAATATCCGGCTCTTCTGACATATTCACTATTGCCAGTTCAACAGGCACTAATTTATTGACAGTTAGCCATGGCGGCAACATCGGAATCGGGAACAACAAGTCCAAGTGCCTTGCTTGACATTTACAGGGACGCAGGAGGTACAGAAACATTATTCCAAGTCGGAACATCAACAGACACTGATACATTTGTAATCAAGAGCAATGGCATGCTTGGAATAGGCACAACCTCTCCTTTATCAACATTGTCTATTCAAGGAATATCCGGCTCTTCTGATATATTTGCTATTGCCAGTTCAACCGGCGCCAACTTATTGACAGTTAGCCATGGCGGCAACGTCGGCATTGGTACAACAACACCAAAATACAATTTAGTTATCAATGGAACAACTGATAGTTTGTTTCAAATAGCTACTTCTACTAATCAGAAAATAATGATTATTGATAGCAATGGGAATATCGGAATTGGGACAGCATCGCCAAGTTCAAAGTTAGAAGTCGTTGGTGATATTAAAGCTTCTGGAGATATAACTGGAAGTTTACAAGGCAATAGAAACGCTATTATAAATGGTGACTTCAACATCTGGCAGCGGGGGACGAGCTTTGCTGCGATGGCAGATAATATATACCATACTGACAGGTTCAAATATAGTAAAGTTGGTACTATGGTTCATACTGTTTCAAAGGATACAGATGTTCCAACCCAGGCCGAATCAGATCATTTGAGCAATTATTCACTCAAATATGATGTAACTACTGCTGATGCAGATATTGCAGCAACAGATGAGCTACATATTTTTCATGTTATAGAAGGATACAATTTTGCACCTTTTATGGGCAAGACCGCAACTCTAAGTTTTTGGGTAAAAGCAGTAAAAACTGGAATTTACTGTGTAACGTTTCGAAATAGTGGATTAGATAGGAGCTACCTGGTTGAATATACGATAAATTCGGCAAGTACTTGGGAAAAGAAAACTATTACACTAACCTTCTCTGATTCAGGAGGAACGTGGAATTATACAAATGGAATAGGACTTAAAATAGGGTGGACTTTAGCTATTGGTTCAAATCATCATGATTCCGCAGATACCTGGTTGTCTGCCAGCAAAATGGGAACCTCCAACCAAGTAAACGGAGCAGACTCTACTGACAACAACTTCTGGCTAGCCCAGGTACAGTTTGAACTTGGAAGCGTAGCTACTGACTTTGAGTATAGGCAGTTCCAAGATGAACTGGCAAAGTGTCAGAGGTATTTCTTCAAGTCTTATGACTACGATGTTGCTCCTGGAACGGCTGATGCAAATGGGATGACAATGACAGGTATTTTAGCTTTAGGAGCGATAGTACATGAAAGATATCATAGTGCACATTATCCAGAAATGAGAACTAATCCAACGATTGTATTATATGATGCGGCAGGGAATTCTGGAAAGGTATCTACAGGAGCAGGGGATAATCAGGCAGGAACGTCACACAGCATAGGGTGCAAAGGATTTTATGTGAGTGCCAGTGACGCAGACACCAATGTTATTTTACGGTTTCATTACACAGCATCAGCAGGACTATAAAGGAGAACAAATGCATAAACTAACAAAAAAATAAAAAATGAAAAAAATAATAAAAAATCACAAAAAGATCTATTACTCAATACTTACTGTTAGTATTTTATCAGCAGTTTTGTTTTTTTCTTTTTCTATTCTTGATGTTCGAGCTTCTTCTGATTACCAGACATCTGCGGCTAATGCTGTGGCAGGCGTGGGGGAAGGATTGATTGATTCTATAACTAAAAAAGTTGATACAGCAACAGCAAATATATCAGATTCAATAAGCAATTATTAAAAAGAATATTCGGAATTGAGGAAGAACCAATAACAGAAGAACCATTACCAACTGAAGAGGAACCAACTACCACAGAATAAAAAAAATATCATGAAAATGTATTTTAATAAAGGGACAATAAAGTCCCTTAGATAAAATAGGATAGAGTTATGAAAAAAAACACTAAGAAACTGCCTATTAACTTGTCCTTATTAATTTTAAACTATCCCACTATGCCACTTGGCTTAAATGAGCTGAAAATAGCGGGGTTTTGTTATTAAAGCTTGACCATTATAAGCAATTGGAATAAAATGAGAGAGATATGAATAAGAAAAAACCAGAGGAGGAAAAAGACAAAAAAATCAAGATTTTAGAGGCAACAGTTGATGAAATAAAAGGCCGTTTTGGCGATGGCGCAATTATGAAATTAGGCGATGCAAAACATGTTGATGTTGACGCTATTCCTACTGGTTCTATTTCTCTGGACTTGGCTTTAGGAGTAGGAGGAATGCCTAAAGGACGAGTTATTGAAATTTTTGGGCCTGAATCAGGAGGCAAAACAACTTTGGCTCTTCATATTGTTGCTGAAGCGCAAAAAAGAGGCGGTTTAGCCGCTTTTATTGACGCAGAACATGCTTTAGATCCGGAATATGCCCAAAAAATAGGTGTAAAAATTAATGACTTGTTTATTTCCCAGCCAGATACTGGAGAACAGGCATTAGAAATTTTGGAAAGCTTGGTTAAATCAAGCGCGATTGATGTAGTGGTTATTGATTCAGTAGCTGCTTTGACTCCAAGAGCGGAAATTGAAGGCGAAATGGGACAGCATCATATTGGTTTGCAGGCGCGTTTAATGAGCCAGGCATTAAGAAAGCTCACCGCTATTGTTGCCAAAAGCAATACCACAGTTATTTTTATTAACCAGATTAGGATTAAAATTGGCGTAATGTTTGGGAACCCAGAAGATACGCCGGGTGGCAAGGCATTAAAGTTTTATTCATCTGTTCGGCTGGAGCTGCGGCGTTCTGCGCAGATTAAACAAGGAGACCAGATTATTGGCAATAGGATAAAGGCAAAAGTTGTTAAGAATAAAGTGGCAGCGCCGTTTAGACAGACCGAATTTGATATTTTTTACAATGAAGGCATTTCTCGATTGGCTGATATTATAAATACTGGGTTGAATATGGGGATTGTTAGCAGGTCTGGGGCGTGGTTTAATTATAAGAAGGAAAAACTTGGACAGGGTATAGAGGGAGCTAAAAAATACTTAAAAGAAAATCCCCGTTTAACAACGGAGATTATTAAGGAGATTAAGAAAGTGGTCTAATATTGAATTTAAAGCTTCGAAAACAAATTTTAAAATCGCTTATCCCTACCCTCGCTTTGCTCGGGCGCGCGCCCACACCTACGATTTAAAAATTTATTTTCTTCGCTTTTTTAATCGTTCGCTTCTAACAAAATCTAAAAATTTATTTTCTTCGTTTTTTTAAGCGCTCGCTTCTATTTACTTTCTTTACTTCCTAGTAAATGCTAGAAGGCCCATAACACGGGCTTTTTTTATTGCTTTAGATAGCTTTCGTTGATGCTTAGCGCAAACATTAGTTCTTCTTGGCGAGATTATTTTTGCCTGGCCAGAAATAAACTGATTCAGTAAATCAGTATTTTGGTAATCAATTTCTTGTATTTTTTGCTGGCAAAAGTAACAAGGTTTCATATTAATTTGAAATTTACAATTTAAAATTTGAATTGAATTTTTAATGAATTAATTATCTAATTTTAAATTAAAAGATTAAAAATTGATTAAAAATTTCAAATTTCAAATTTCAAATTTAGAAGGGTATATTCTTCACGTCAACTCCTGGTTTTTCTTCAGAAGATGTATTTTTTTCTGGAGTTTCTGCTTCTTGATTTTCAATTAATTCTTCAGCTTCAATAATTGGAATTTCCCCGACGTCTTTTGAGTCGGGATCCCGACCTCCGATGCTTTGATCGGAGTCCGCACCAGAGCGTCGGACTTGCGTTGGGGCTTCTTGATCCTGTCTGGAGCCGGCTCTTGGCCCCATTTGCATAGATTCCATAATTATTTCAGTCCTATATCTTTTAACACCGTCTTGTCCTTCCCAATTGCTGGTTTGGATGCGGCCTTCAACCAAGATTAGCGTGCCTTTTTTTAGGTATTTGGAACAGATATCAGCCAATTTGCCAAACGCAACAACATTATGAAATTCAGCTTTTTCTTGCTTATTGCCTTGCTGGTCAGTATAGTATCTATTACTGGCTACGCCAAAATTGGCTACTTGCTGGCCGCTTGGCAAGCTTCTAATTTCTGGATCTCGGGTTAAATTTCCTGCAATAATTGCTTTATTAAAATTCATAATTATTATGTCATCCTGAACGAAGTGAAGGATCTAAAAGATAGAGATTCTTCGCCTGCTGGCTCAGAATGACAATGGGCTATTCGTTTAATATTTCGTCTAATTTTTTGTCTAATTCTTTTATTTTAACTTTTCTTTCTTTTTCTGGAGCTTTTTCTTTTGTATATCTGAATACTAATGGTTCAATTTTATCAATCATTTTAGGATCAATAGCTTCTTTAGTTAGTTTGGATTTTATTTTTTCTTTATTTTCCTTAGGTTGTTTTTGAATAGTAATTAAATAACGGATGATGTTTTTTTTCAGATTTAATTGCTGGCAAAGTTTATTCGTTTCTGAAACAGGCAAAAGGAAATTTAAATTCAAATAAAAGGCCTCTTGGTGTTTTTTAATTTTATAAGGCAAAGTCTTTTTAATAGGACCGCTTAATGTTCCTTCTTGAACAGATCCATTGTTATCAATGATTATCTGTTTTAATTTCTGTATAAATTCGTCTAGTTTTTCCTGTTTAAGCAGAGGAGAAAGAAAACAAGTTAATTGGTATGATTTATTTTCTTTATTCATGCTAATAGATTAGCAGAGGAGGCAGAAGAGGTCAAGAGATAGAAGTTATAAGGTAAAGCAATTGCTTTTACCTTATTAAAGATACCCTCTGGCGAATTCCTGGCCAGTCATTGGTTTTTTGCCTGCTGGTTGAACTAATTCTAAAAGTAAATAACCCTTTTTAGTTTTAATTGCTGCTTTATCTTGCTGATTAACTGCCTTAGCTTTTAGAATTTTCACTCTTTTTTCATTAAAGATAGCCCATGTTCCTGGCCAAGGATAAAAAGCTCTAATCATTCTTTCTATTTGTTTGGCATTTTGCTTCCAATCAATTTGACCGTCTTGCCTGGTGAATATTTTTGTATAAGTTGCCTTATTATGGTCTTGAGAGATTGGCTTAATTTTGCTTTGGACATACTGTGGCAGGGTTTTAATAAGCAAGTTAGATGTTTTTTCAGATAATTTTTCTTCTAAAGTTTGGCAATTATCATTATTGTCAATTGGAATTTGTTCTTGAACAATGATTGGGCCATGATCCATTTTTTCATCCATAAGCATAATAGTTATGCCAGTTAGTTCTTCTCCTTTTAAAATAGCGGTTTGAATAGGCGAAGGTCCGCGATATTTAGGCAGAAGAGATGGATGGAGATTAAGACATCCAAGTTTGGGAATATCTAGTATATTTTTAGGAATTATTTGGCTGTAATCTGCAGTAATTATTAAATCAGGAAATAAATCTGCAATCTGAGATTCAAAATTAGAAATTTTTTCTGGCTGGGAAACAGATAGATTATATTTAATAGCGATTTGTTTAATTGGCGGAGGAGTTATTTCTTGTTTCCGGCCAGCTGGTTTGTCTGGCGCAGTAATAACAGTGATTATTTTATAATCACTGTTAATTAATTTCTCTAGAATTGGAACAGCAAATTGGCCAGTGCCTATGAAGATTATTTTAGGGTTTAAATTGGTCATAATTATAAGTAATTATAAGGACAGTCCTTGAAATGACATCCTTTTGCATAAGGATGTAATTTCAAGGACTGTCCTTATGATCCCTATGGTCTATAATCAAAATGCCGTTTAAATGGTCAATTTCGTGCTGGATAACACGCGCAAAAACGTCCTTTGCTTTTATCTTAACAACTTTGCCAATAATGTTTATTGCTTGAGCTGTTATTTTAACGGATCGTTCAACTGGAACGATTGTATTGGGCAAGCTTAAGCATCCTTCCTGCGTTGTTTCTTTTTTTCGGGAAAATTTTTTTATTTCAGGATTGATTAAGGCAAAAGCTTTTTCATTTTCATTTGGCTGAACAACAATGATGCGAAGCGATTTATTCACTTGAGGCGCTGCCAAGCCAATATTAGTTGGATCTGATTCCACTATCTGCCTCATATCCAAAATTAGCTGTTTGATTTCAGCGTTTATTTTATTGACTTTTTTAGCTTTTTGTCTTAGAATTGGATTATCTTGACCGGTTTGAATTAGAAGCATATGTTTGTTTTTTAAAAATCATTTAATAAAGGAGGGTAGGATAATGGAAGAAAAAATGATGGCATTGATTGATTTGAAATGCGGCTGTCGTGGCAAATGCATAGAAGGGAAAGAAACAGGGCAATTATTGCCTATAGGCGGGAAGAATCAAGTTGATTTTAATTGTCGTGGTTGTCTTTCTCTGACAATAGGAAAAATAATTCATTTTGGTGATAATTTGAAGGTTAGCGTGGATTAGAAAGGAGGTGAGATAAATGGAATGGCAAGCAATTTGGCAAGTAATTACATCACTCTATCCGGTAGTTGTTATTTTTATTGTAATATTTTACTTATTTGTAGGAGGCACTTACGGACTTAGGCAAATAAGCAAAGACAAAGAAAGATATGGATATCGCTATGTTGGGAGAGTCAAGTTCATAAGCTGTTGTCAGGCATTCTTCATTATAATTACCTGGCTTCCAGCAGAATCTATGAATCATTTTCTTTGTGGATTGTCTGGAGGAGAAAGTCCTTTTTTCGGAATAGATCTTTAAACAAATCAGCTTCTGCGGAACAATTAGTTCTGCGGAAGCTTTTATTTTATAATCTTCCATTTTATATCTGTTTCTTTGCCAGCAAATTCTTTCCATTCGTTATCTTCTGCAATAACATACCATTTTTTTCGACTTCTTGACCAAATCATTGGTTGATTTCGGAAAAAAGGTTTTTTTACTATTTCTTTAGGTTTGAGCCGGTCCAATTCCAGCCATTTTTTAAACACTGTTTCAATAGCATAATCCAGATTCCGCGATTTAGCCCATTTAGCCACTTTAGTAATGGCTTTTTTAGCTTCTTGGAGAGAACCAGCCAATTCTAAAAGCTGTTTGGCTGGTCTGGTGTATCTGGAATAAACTATTTTTCTTTTTTTAGCGTCATTTTTAATTTTATCCAAACTTAAACCTTTGGTTTTGAAATAATGATTAACAATTTTCTGAATTTCTGTTTCTTTTGTTTGTTTTTTAGGCATAATTATATATTTCCTTTGTAAACATGTTTTAATCCGGTTTTTAAGCCGATTTGCTCGGCGTTTTCCAATTTTTCTAAAGAAGTGACTGGCAGATTTTTAAGTTTCCAGGATATTTCTGGAGAAAACCTGGAAATATGCCAAGGTGTTTCTGCGCCCAATTCTTTTTTAATAAATTGGGCGATTTTTTTCAGCATTTCTGTTTTATCAGTTAATCCAGGAATAATCAAGGTAGTTATTTCCAGCCAAATATTTTTTCTTTTTAGTTCTTTCAGATTTTCTAAGATTGGTTTTAGTTTGCCCCCACAGTATTTTTGATAAAAATTTTCTTCAAATGATTTTAAATCTACATTAGCTGCGTCAAGCTCGGGGATTATTAAATCTAGAGTTTGAGGACTCATAAATCCATTTGTCACCCAGATATTTTTTAGGCCCTTCTCTTTAGCTAATTTCATTGTTTTTAGGGCGTATTCTAAAAAAATTGTTGGTTCTGTGTATGTGTAGGAAATGCTTGGGCAATTATTATCTAATGCATTTTGGACAATTTTTTCTGGAGATAAAGTTTGTCCTAGGATTGGTTTATTGAGCTTTGGCGATTGTGAAATATCCCAATTCTGGCAGTTTTGACAAACAAAGTTGCAGCCAACTGTGGCTAAAGAAAGGGAATAAGTGCCAGGCAAGAAATGATAAAGCGGTTTTTTTTCAATTGGATCAATATGCAAGGCAATTATTTTATCATAGACCAAAGAATAGAGTTTTCCGTTCTGATTTTCTTTAACTCCGCAAAGACCTCGTTGGTCTGGTAGTATAACGCAATAATGAGCGCAAGCTTGGCATTGCGCCTTTTTATCTGATAGTTTTTTATAAAGAAGCGCTTGTTCCATCACTTTTAATTATACTCTTGCTTTGATATACTTCAAGTATGAAGATTTTAGGAGTAAAAATAGATAATTTAACTATGAATGAAGTCCTTTGGAAAATAAAAGGTTTTTTAGAAGATGGCAAACAGCATTATATTGTTACGCCTAATCCAGAGTTTTTAGTTAAAGCGCAGGAAGATAAAGAATTTAAAAAAATTCTTAATAAAGCAGACTTAGCAGTTCCAGATGGCATTGGTTTGGTTTTTGCTTCTTGGTTTTTAGGTGAACCCATTAAAGAACGTATAACAGGAGTGGATTTAATGGAAGAAATTTGCAAGAAAGCGGCTCAAGAAAAATGGCAAGTTTTTTTATTAGGCGCTGAGGAAGGAGTAGCAAAAAAAGCAGCAGAAAATTTGAGGAGGAAGTATGAGGGGTTGCAAGTAGTAGACATAAGGACAGTCCTTGAAATGACGTCCTTTTGCATAAGGACGTCATTTCAAGGACTGTCCTTATTATTTGTCGCTTTAGGGATGCCTAAACAAGAAAAATGGATTGTCCATAATTTAAAAAAAATGCCTTCAGTTAAATTGGCTATTGGCATAGGCGGGGCTTTTGATTTCATAGCCGGCCGGATTAAAAGGGCGCCTAAATTTATACGCTCAATTGGAATGGAATGGCTTTGGCGGTTAATTCTTCAGCCATGGAGAATTAGGCGTATTTTTAAAGCAGTAATTAAATTCCCTTTATCAGTTTTGTTTTATAAATTTCACAAGAACAGTTCTTAAATGGGTTTATCCACAGTCAACACTTTCTATTTTATAAAAAATGTTGTATTATTATAGTAAGTAAATAATTAAAAGAAAGGAGATAAAATTATGAGTATATGGATATGGATAATAATTGCTTTAGTTGCTATTGTTATTTTATTCTTTGCTTTTAAGCCAAAGAAGAAAGAAACAGGAACAGAAGACATTTCTACTCCTGAAGCTCCTGAACCAGTTGAAATGCCAGCTGAGACACCAGAAGATTCTTCTGATTCTTCTGAAGAAGAAAAGCCAATGCAATAAATCGTAAAACCAAATTCTAAGTGGATAAAAATCTGACTGCTTTTAAAGTTTGTCAGATTTTTGTTTTATGACAGTAGTTGTGCTAATATAAATTCATGAAAAAGATTTTTAAGCATCCTTTAATTTTATCATTATTAGTAATAGTAGTTTTGTTTTTTTTGAATTACCAAGGATTATTAAAAAGACCTCAAGATATTTTTTTTCGATTATTTGCTCCAGCGCAAAAAATAATTTACAAGGGCTCTTTAAAAGCTAGTAATTTTTTTGATTCTATTAATTCAATTAATAATCTTAATCAGGAGAATGCCAAATTAAAGCAGGAAAACGCAGATTTTTTAAACAGAATTATCCAGCTAAAAGAAGTGGCCTTAGAAAATGAATTTCTTCGCGAGCAAATGGATTTGCCAGATTCAGGAACAAAACAGCTTGTTTTAGCTGATGTTGTTGGGCAGGATTCATCTGGCTCAGGAAAATATATTTTAATCAACAAAGGAGAAAAACACGGGGTTAAAAAAAAGGCAGCTGTTATTACAGCTGGCGATATCTTAGTTGGACAAATAATTGAATTAACTGATTCTTTTTCAAAGGTTCAACTAATTACTGATTCTAATAGCAGGATTAATGCTTTAATCCAAGAATCAAGAATAACAGGTTTAGTTAAAGGCAATCAAGGATTGAGTTTGATTATTGATTTATTGCCGCAAGGACAAAATATTAAAGATGGAGAAATAGTAATTACTTCTGGATTGGCTGAATTATTTCCAAAGGGATTGCTTATTGGCCAGATTCAACAAGTTCTCTTTTCTGATGTTCAGATTTCTCAAAAAGCTAAAATTAAGCCAGCTGCAGATTTTAATAAACTGGAAAAAGTTTTTGTGATAATTAATTAATCAAGGACAGTCCTTGAAATTAACTTTTTGCTCTTGCTTTACTTTTTGTTCGCGCTTTACCCTAAAGGGCTCCGACGCGTCTCACAAAAAGCAAAGCAATCGCTTTAGATTAAAAACTATCTTTATAGCCATGAAACCTTTTTTGATTATTTTAATTTTGTTGTTAGCAATAATTCTACAGACAACTGCTGCTCCTTTTTTATCTATTTCAGGGAATAGCCCTAATTTGGTCTTAGTCCTGATTTTGATTTTAGTTACTTTTAAGGATTTTAAGGAAATATGGTGGAACGTTGTTCTGGCCGGCTTGTTTTTAGAATTATTTTCAGGACTTATTTTCGGTCTAATCAGTTTGAGCTTGATTGGGTCTGTTTATTTAATTGATTGGCTTAAGAAAAACTTTTCAACAATTAAATTTTGGCTCAGAACTGGTTTTATCGGTTTAGGCATTTTGGCTTACAACTTGCTTTTAATCAGTTTAGGCAGATTATTCCATATTGATTTGTTTTTTAATTTAAAATATTTGTTTATTAATATAATTTATAATCTATTAATAATGATTATATTTTTCTTTTTAGGATATGTCGCGAAAAAAGTATTTTATCAAAAATAAAGTTAAGGAGAATGTTGAAGCAGAGGAGATTTTTTTGGATGCAGAAGCAATTCGCTCTTTAGAAGAAAAAGGAAAATTAGAAAAACCAATTAAGCGCCGTAATTTTATTTTATTTTACATTGTTATTATCTTCGGCTTATTGATTTTGCTTTCCAGAGCAGGTTATTTGCAAATTATTAAGGGAGAGTATTATCAGAATCTGGCCCAAGGAAATAAATTAAGAATTTATTCCATATTTGCCCCGCGAGGAATTATTTATGATTATTCCGGCAAAGCCTTAGTCCGCAATATTCCAAGATTTGATTTAGTGGTTAATTTAGTTGATTTTTTAGATAATTCAGATTTAATTCAAGAAGAAATTTTAGAAAGAATAATTAATATTGTTAATCAGCAGGACTTAGGGACAAAAGAGGAATTAAAACAGGAAATAGAAGAAGCTCACAGCCAAATGAGCCAATTAGTTTTAATTAAAGGAGTTGAACGAACAGCAGCTTTAATTTTAGAAAGTTTAATTGATGATTGGCCAGGATTGCGAATAGAGAAAAATGCTCAGCGAGAATATATTTTCACTCCTTATTCCTCCCATATACTAGGATATACAGGGCAAGTTGATCCAGATGATTTAGATAATTATCCAGATTATTCATCAAATGATCAAATCGGAAAAACAGGTTTAGAACGCCAATATGATAGCTTTTTACGGGGAGAATTAGGCCAAGACCAGATAGAAGTAGATCATTTGGGCAAAACCCAGAAATTATTAGTTAGTAAATCAGCCCAGCCTGGCCAGGGCTTGCTTCTTTTTGTGAATCAGGATTTGCAGGAAAAACTCTATCAAGCATTAAATAAAATACTTGATAAGCTGTTTTATGAAGACAAATCAAAAAAAGCAGTTGGCTTGGTAATTGATCCTAATAATGGAGGGGTTTTAGCATTAGTTAGTTTACCTGATTTTGATAATAATCTTTTTGCCCAAGGAATATCCCAAGAGAATTTGAATTTTTTAGAAAATAGTTTAAGCTATCCTTTTTTAAACAGAGCTTTAGCTGGTCAGTATCCATCTGGGTCAATAATAAAGCCATTGATTGCAGCAGCAGCTTTAGAAGAAAAGATTATCAGTCCTAACAGACAAATTAATTGCCAAGGGGCAATAAATATTGTTAATAAATATAATCCTCAGATAGTATATAACTTTCCTGACTGGAAAACCCATGGATTAACTGATATGATTAAAGCAATTGCTGAATCTTGTAATATTTATTTTTATACTATTAGCGGCGGTCATGGGGGAATAGACGGGCTTGGAGATGAGAAAATTAAGGAATATTTGCAGTATTTTGGATTAGGCCAGGCAACTCAAATAGATCTGCCTCATGAAGAAATCGGTTTAATTCCAGACAGAAATTGGAAAGAAGAAAATAAGCCGGATGAAGAATGGTATCTTGGAGATACTTATCATTTGGCTATTGGCCAAGGAGATGTTTTAGTTACTCCTTTGCAAATGGCCATGGCTATAGCAAGTATTGCTAATAATGGCATTCTATACAAACCACAAATAGTTGATAAAATTATTGATTTGGATAAGAATGTTTTGGAAGATATGCCCACACAAGTTATTAAAGAGAATTTTATTCAGTTGCAGAATATTAAAGTAGTCCAGGAAGGAATGAGACAAGCTGTTTTAAGCGGTTCAGCTCGGTCTTTATCTGATTTGTCTGTTGAAGTGGCTGGTAAAACAGGCACAGCCCAATTTGGAACAAAAGGAGAAACTCATGCTTGGTTTGTTGGATTTGCCCCTTATGACAATCCAGAAATTGTTTTGGTTATTTTAATAGAAGGCGGCGGCGGCGGAGACGAATCAGCTGTGCCAGTTGCCAAAGAAGTATTTAAGTGGTATTTTAGATAATAAATTATACTTATGAAATATATTTCTCCAGAAGGTTTTAAAAAATTAAAAGAAGAATTAGAAGAAAGAAAAACCATTAAACGACAGGAAATTGCTGAACGTCTTGGAGAAGCAAAATCTTTGGGCGATTTAAGCGAGAATGCTGAATATGCAGCAGCTAAAGATGACCAATCATTTAACGAAGGGAAAATTTTAGAATTAGAACAGATTACTAAAGAAGCAAATTTAATTAAACCAAGCCAGAGAGGCAAAAAGAAAATTCAAATGGGTTCAGTTGTCGAAGTAAAATTGATAAAAGGAAAAGCTAATAAAGCGATTCTTACTGGGAAACAGTCCTTTATGGTTGTCGGCTTTCATGAAGCAAATCCGTCTAATGGTAAAATTTCTAATGAATCGCCTTTGGGACAGGCCTTTTTTGGCCATGGGATTGGTGATATAATAGAAGTAGAAACGCCAAAAGGGAAAATGAAATATAAAATAGTTAGCATAAAGTAAAAATGTCTTCTATCCAATCAATAAAAAAGAATAGAATTAAGAAATTGGAAAATATTCAGGAGCAGGGAATTAATCCTTATCCAGCTAAGGTTAATAGAACTTGTACTTGTGAAGAAGCAATTAATCAATTTGAAGAATTGGCCAAGCAGGAGAAAGAACTGTTTTTAGTTGGAAGATTAAAAGCCATTCGCGTACATGGCGGTTCTGCTTTTGCTAATATTGAAGATAGTTCAGCTCAATTTCAAGCTTATTTTAAAAAGGATGAAATAGGGGATAAAAAATTCAGCTTTTTCCAGGATAATTTTGATATAGGAGATTTTATTGAAGTTAAAGGAACGCTTTTCTTAACCAAAAAAGGAGAAAAAACATTATTAGTTAAAGATTATCGCATTCTAGCTAAAAGCCTATTGTCATTGCCAGAGAAATGGCATGGATTGAAAGACGTTGAAGAAAGATTCCGGAAAAGATATTTGGATTTGCTTATGAATGAAAAGATAAGAGATATTTTTAAGAAACGAAGCGAAATTATTAAGAATATAAGAAGTTTTTTGGATGAGAATAAATTTATTGAAGTAGAAACACCAATCTTGCAATCATTGTATGGAGGAGCCAGTGCTCGACCTTTCAAGACGCATCTAAATGCTTTGGATATAGATTTGTATTTAAGAATCGCTCCAGAACTGTATTTAAAGAGATTGTTAGTAGGCGGCTATGAGCGTGTTTTTGAAATCGGCCGGTGCTTTAGAAACGAAGGCATGGATAGAGAGCATAATCCTGATTTTACGATGTTGGAATGTTATGCAGCTTATTGGGATTTGGAGAATTTAATAAAGTTTATGGAAAAAATGATGAATTGTCTTGACCCAAAAGTTTTTCCAAAAAAATGGGCTCGAGTGGAATACGGAGAAATTGTTAAAAATGGCGATGAAAAAGAAAGCTTTTCTAAAATTAAAAAACCAACTTTTGTGCTGCATATACCAAACATTCCTCTCTGTAAAAAAGGAAAAGCGCTTCAAGGAATTGTTCACGGGATAGAATTGATTAAGGCCTTTACTGAACAAAATAATCCATTAGAGCAAAGAGAATCCTTTGAAAAACAAGAGGCATTACACAAAAAAGGGAATAAAGAAGCGCAAAGATTGGATGAAGATTTTTTGGAAGCCATGGAATATGGCATGCCGCCAGCAGCTGGATTTGGCATGGGGCTGGATCGTTTAGTCGCTTTATTAACTGATTCACACAGTTTAAGAGAAGCAATTTTGTTTCCTTTGATGAGACCGAAAAAATAATTTTAAATTGATATTCTATGTTAGACATAAAATTCATTAGAGAAAATCCGGATAAAGTTAAAGAGGGCTGTGAAAAAAAACAGGTCAAAGTTGACATTGACCGGCTTTTGGAGGTGGACAAAGAAAGGCGAGAATTATTACAGAAAATAGAAGGATTAAAAGCAGAACAAAATAAAATCAGTGGAAAGGGTAAGGCTGACAAAGCTCAAATTGATAGAGCTAAAGAAATTAAAAATAAAATTAAAGACATCCAGCCTGCTTTGGATAAAGTTGAGAAAGAGTGCAATCAATTGCTTTACAAAGTTCCAAACATAACAGATCCAGAAATGCCAATTGGCAAAAGCGAAGATGAAAACGTAGAAATTAAGAAGTGGGGAGAAATACCAAAGTTTGATTTCAAAGTTAAAAATCACATGGAGCTAGGCGTTAAGCTCGATATTATTGATACAGAAAAAGCAGCAGAAGTTTCTGGTTCAAGATTTTTCTATCTTAAAAATGAAGCAGTATTACTACAATTTGCAATTATCCAATTTGTTTTTGAGACATTAACAAATAAAAAAATTATTAAAAAGATAGTAGGGGAATTAGGTTTGAAAATTTCTACAAAAGCTTTTTCTGCAATGCTTCCTCCTGTAATGATCAGAGATAGTGTTCAAAAAAGCATCCATAGAGTTTTTGGAGACGAAACTTATCGTTTTGAGGACGAAAAGCTTAATTTAGTTGCTAGCGCTGAACATACAATGGCTCCATATCATATGAATGAGGTAATAGATCAAAAAAAATTACCCCTTAGATATATTGGGTATTCTACTGCTTTTCGTAGAGAAGCGGGGACATATGGCAAAGATATGAGTGGTATTTTACGAACTCACCAATTTGATAAACTAGAAATGGAATCTTTTACAGATATTGAAACAGGGAAAGATGAACAGAAACTTATTGTGGGATTACAAGAATATTTAGTTCAACAATTAGAGCTTCCTTATCGTTTGGTCCATATTTGCACAGGAGATACAGGAGGTCCTGACTACAATCAGTTTGATATTGAATGTTGGATACCAAGCCAAAATAAATATAGAGAGACCCATACATCAGATTATATGACAGATTATCAAACAAGAGGAATAAAATCTTTTTATAAAGACAAAGATGGAAACAGGAGATTGCTTCATACAAATGACGCTACTGCTTTTGCATTGGGAAGAACTTTAGTTGCTATTATTGAAAATTATCAGCAGAAAGATGGTAGTATTAAAGTGCCAAAAGTTTTGCAGAAGTATATGGGCGGGATGAAGGAGATTAATTGATCCAAGGTCAGACCTTTTTGATACACCCTTTTGTAAAAGGGTATGTCAAAAAGGTCTGACCTTAAAATTAATGAAAAGAAATAAAAGGAAATTATCCCTAAAAAAAATAATTTTCGCAGGGTTGTTTTTTTGTTTGCTCGGAGGAGTAATGTATTTTGCTGTTTGGCATGATTTTTTTTGGATAGAAGAGGTTGAATTTAAAGACAGTAATTTTATTCCAGAAGAATTGTCTTCAATTATCCAAGAAAATTTAGAAAAAAAACTTTGGAGAATTATTCCTCAAAAAAGCATTATTTTAGCGCCGATTAAAAACATTAGAGATGATATTTTAAATAGTTTTCCAGAAATTAAAGAAGTTGTTATTCATAAAAAACTGCCTAATATTTTAGAAATAACAATAAAAGAAAGAAAAATGATTGGTGTTTGGTGCCAGATCAAAGAACCAGAGCAAAAAGAAGAAGAAATTACTACATCAACAGAAGATATTATAATAAAAAATAAAGAGAGAAAAATTGACAAATGTTTTCATATAGACAAAGAAGGAGTTATTTTCAAAGAATCACCTTTGATTAAGGGCAGTTTGATTTTAAATATTTATGGCTTTAAAAATAGTCCAGCTGAATTAAGGGACAATGTAGCTTCTTCAGGAGTGATGGATTTTATTCTGAAAATTAATGATGGTTTGCCTAAAATAAAAACAGCAGAAGAGCTGTTTTTAGAAGTAAATGATTTTGAAATTGTTTCAATTGAGGATTTAAGAGTGACGAGTTCTAATAGTTGGCAAATTTATTTTAACCCAAGTTATTCAGCTGATTCGCAATTAGAAACATTAAAAACAGTTTTAGAGGAAGAGATTAAGGAAGATTATGTTTCCTTGGAATATATTGATTTAAGAATAGAAAGAAGAGCGTATTATAAAATTTACGGGATTTGATAAACAAAAATTGAATTGCCGACAACTGTAACCGGCTCATATTGATTTAGCCAATTATAATAGCCGGTTTTTTCATTGTATTCAGCGTCAGGTAAGCCGCGTCCTCCTTGTAAAAGAGTAGCTGAGATGGCAATCCAAGAATTAGGAGATAGCTCACTTGGATCGCGATCTCCCCACCAAGGATAATATTTTTCTTTTAATCGAAATTCCGGCGAATCGCCTCCAAAATAATCTACATAGATTGTTTTAATATTATTTTCTTCAACGAATTCAGCTAATCGTTTTAGATCTTGGCCCCAGTCAAGATTAGAATCAGCGACATATTTATAGCCCTGGCTTGGTCCGCCGACTAATTCGTTAAAATAAGTTATAAAATGAGGATAGATTGTGATTGTCCCAAAAGCATACCATACAATTAGGATAATTATTACAAAGCATTTAAGAGTTGTTTTCAAATAGAAGGAAAAAGTCATTTTAATGCTTTTAAGAATACCCTGAGAGTTAATTTTTACTTTTTCTAGAATAGGCCCAGAAGGAAATTTTAACCATTTAATGATTTGGCCGCTTACTAATATGTAAAGGATAGGAAAAGTAGGCAGGACGTGCCTGACTCCAATATTAAGATTGCTTTTAATGCTTGTAATCCAATAGAAGAGGAAAAAACAGATTAGAGCAAATTCAGCAAAGTATTTTTTAATGAATAATATTAATCGGTGACGGCCTCTGTTTCGCAGGGGACTGCCCTTGATATTTTTGAATATTCTTATTACAGCAAAGCATAAAGATATTAATATTAAAATTAGGAAAGAGAGCGGAACTTTAATTAAAAATGTGATTGGGAAATAATGAGGCCAGCCTGTTCTAGAAATTTCGCCTAAGAAATAAGTGGTATTGCCGCCAATAGTTCGTTGCATAACGCTGAAAAATCCAAAAAAGAATTGTCCATAAGGCCTAAGAATTGGCTTGTCAGCCATCCAAATAACAGGGTCAACCATCCATCTTCTGCCAAATGTTTGAAGAAGGGTTTCAGTATCAGCTAATTGTTTTTCTGCGGGATAATTTAAGATATGGAATTGATAAATGGGCCAGATTAAAGCCATGGCTATTAATCCGATAAGAAGGAGACCAAGTAAATTTTTAGCAAGACGAGGAAAACGTTTTTTTTCTAATAAACTCCAGACAATTACCAGGAAGATGAAATAGGGGATAAGCATAACTAAAGAGAATTTAGTCAGAAGAGCTAACCCAAAAACTAAACCAGCAATAATTAAATTCTTTTTGCTGGGTTTTTGAATCCATTTAATTAAATAATAAGCAGCAATAAAAAAGGCGGCTGCAGCAGGAACATCAGTGGTGACTAAACGGCCATGAGCTAAGAAAGCAGGCGATAAGGAATAAAGGAAAAGGGCTAAAAGTCCAGCCTTGTTCCCATATAATTCACGAGTCCATCTAAAAACATAGAATCCCAGCAAAAGCGTCATTAAAATCATAGGCAAACGAGAGAAGAGAATAATCTGATCAGTTTGATTATTGGAATTATAAAGAAATTCTCTGCCAAAATCCCATTGGCCATTAAGGTCTTCTTGCCAGCTTTTATGTTCAATAGGGAAATTAATTTTAGTATTAGTGATTTTTGAACCAAGCCAGACAGACAAACCAGCCATATCTTTTAACAAAGGCGGATGTTCATGATTTAATCGCATATCCTTCTGACTTATATACGAATAACCAGCCGGAGTATGAGCTAATTCATCCATAGTCAAAGAATCATTCTGTATGCTGAAGAAAGTCAAAAAAAGCATTAGCATTAACAAGAAACCAGCCAAAATATTAGTTATTTTATTATCAAATTTCATAAATGTTGAACTGTTAATATCTTTATTGATTTTAACATAAAATTAAAGGTATAATCAATATATGGAACAAGTAAAAATAAAATCCATCTTATTATCCCTAATTATCTTAGGAACGGCTTTTAATGCTTTGGCAAGTAATGTTTATCTACCCAGGGTTGATTTGATTAAAGGGAATAGTCCAGAAGTATATGTTTTAGAGCTTGGAGTTAGGCATTGGATTCCTGACATAGAAACATTTAACCATTTTAATTTTAAATGGGGGAATATTAAAACTTATGCTGATTCTACTGTTAATAATTATTTGCAGGAAGAGGATTGGGACAAAAATAATGATTATCCCGAAGGAGCTTTGGTTAGAGGTTCTGGGGCAGAAGTTTATCTAATTGAATTAGGCAAACTGCGCTGGATTCCAAGTCCAAGCATTTTTGAAGGAAATAATTTTGGTTGGAAATATATTTTTACTATTGACGATGATGATTTAGAAGATATTGATTTAGGAGAAAATTTGACTTTATCAGAATCCAATAGATATCCAGAAACAACAATTCTTAGCGGTCCAGAACAGGGAGAGGTTCTGGAAGTATCAGAAATTACTTTTAAGTATACAGGAACTAATCCTTTAGGAGAAACCAGTGATTTAGAATTTGAAACTTTTTTGACTGGCGATGATGATAGATGGCGCGATCAAGGGACAAGCTATACAGAAACATACAATTTAGAACAGGGCGGGATATATACTTTTTATGTTCGAGCTAAAAATAAAGAGGGGTATTATGATCCTAGTCCGGCTTCTCGAAGTTTTCATGTAGGTCTTTCGTCTTATCATGAGAAAGTAGAGATTAGAAACGTTTCTTTTGAAGAAAGCGATTTTAAGAATGATTATTTAACTCTTCGCAATAGCAGCGACGAAACAATCAATATTACTGGCTGGATAATTGAGACCAAATTAGGAACAATTACTATCCCACAGGCAATTAAAAAATTAACATATCCTATTTGTAGCAGTTGCGGCAATAGCTCTGATATTGAGCTGGGCTATGGAGATGAGGTGATTATTTCTGCTGGTACAAGTCCTAATGGAGTAAGTTTCAGGACTAATAAGTGCACTGGCTATTTAGACCAATCGTCTCAGCATTACCCTTCTTTAGAAGAAGACTGTCCTTATGCAGAATCATCAGAATATAGCCATTTATCAAATGACTGCCAGGATTTTATTGAAGATTTAGATCGTTGCGAGATACCGGATTATTCCAATGACTTTGCAGTTAGCACAGACAACCAATGCACAAGTTTTTTAAACGAGAAATTTAATTATAGTCAGTGTTATGCATCTTATTACCAAGATGCGGATTTCCTTAAAGATGAATGGAGAGTTTTTCTTAGCAAGTCAATTGATCTTTTCGATAACACCAACGATACAATTATTTTAAAAGACAACAGCGGGTTAACAGCTGATGAGTATGAGTATAAGTATTAATTAAGTTTTACTTTTGTGGTAAAATAAAAAATATGATTAAAGAGAATGAATCAAAAGCAAAAATAATAACTCCAGCAGAAGAGCAACCAAAAGAGGTTATTGATAGTGTTAAAAAAGCAAACAGAGAAAAAGAAAGAATGGATAATAATTCAGGAAACAATAAATTAGATAAAGAGAAACAAACAGAGCCATTAACAGAATCGCCAGAAGAATTAACATCAAAGGAAATTTTTGAGAAAGCCAATAAAAAATCTTTTAAAGATAAGGAAGAAGAAATAATAGAAGCAGAATTTACCGAAATAGTTAATTTATGTGATAAAGCGCGGGAGAAATTTATCAAAGCGGAAAAGGCATTTGAGAAATATAAGGCGCTGACAGGAGATATTAGCAAAATATTTAAAAAAGGCGAAAAAGTGCAAGTTAAAGAGGAATATGAAAACGCTAAACAGGAATATGAACAGGCAAGAGCAGAACATGTAACAGAGCATTTGGATAAATTTATCAATGAAAGAATGGAATTGGCAGATTCTCGCGCAGAAAAATTTGAAAAAGGCAAATGGAAAAAAGTTTGGGATTGGGCTGGCAAGGAATTAAGTGTATATAATTTTTTGGAAAAGAAATTTGATTGGAAAGTAGAGAATAAATTGGGCAGATTTTTAGCCAAAGGATTCAACGCAAGAACTATTGTGAGTCTTGGCTTGCTTGGCACAGGTATTGGTTTTGGTATTGGTTCAGCAGTTGGAATAAGCGCTTTAGTTGGCAGGCGTGTTTATGCTGGATTAGCAACTGGCATGGGTTCTTATGAACTTCTTAGAATGTTTGGAGAAAAATATCCGCATTTAACAGAGAAAAAACTTGAATCAATGGATTACAATGACGCAGAAGGAATGATGGCTAAATATGAAATACGGGCAAAATTAAAAGGAGAAAAAATAAGCGAGAATAAAAATTACCAAAAGTTAAAAGATAAATATTTGGAACTTCTAATAGGAGAAAAAGACAAAGCAAACAAAAAAGCAGATGTTTTAATAAAAGCTGCTGATAAACAATTGGAAATAGCTGCCAAAGGAGCTAAAAGAAATGCCAACATAAGAAAAGTATTTGCTGTTAGCGCAGGCATTTTTATTGGAAGCGTAGGACTTAATAAATTAGCGGAACATTTTTCTGGCGGTTCTCCTGAACAAGCAGAAGAAATAGTTAATAAAGTAGTAGAAGAGCATAAAATAGGAATAGCTGGAGTTGGGGAAGAAGCAGAAGTTATTGGGGCAGAAGATAAGATTGCCGTAACTGGCAAAGAAATAATTGAGAAAACAACAGAAAAACTGCCGGATAAATTTGAGCTTACTGTCCAGGCAAATGAAGGATATATCCATGAAGCGCGCAAGGCATTAACCATGTATATTCACGAGGCAGGCAAATCAGAATTAGGAGATTTAACCAAAGCTCAAAAAATTTGGGCAGAAGACAGATTATGGGATTTATACAGGGAAGCGCATCCTGATGCTGTAAATAAGGTCTTGCATGTTGGAGACAAGGTTGAGTTTGGCCGTGGACAAATTGAACAGGTTTTGAATGAGGTCCAAGATAAATTTGGCGCACCTGAAAAAGCTGCCAATTTATCAGAAAATTTGAAGGGCTATGTTGATAATGTGAAATGGGATAGATATGATGCGATTCCTTATTCAGACGGAGATGATGTTTATGGGTGGGAATTAGATGAAGGAGTAAAAGCAGTTGATTTGAAAACAGAAGTAGAGGCGTTAACAAAAACAGAAATACCCGAAGAAGTTATAGCAAAAAATCATTTAGAGTCATTTAAAATGCTTAGCGATAATGTTGTTAATAATAAAGTTTCTGAAATGTATAATTTATCATCCGAGGAATATAAGGTTATAAAAGATATGCCAATAAACAGATTCGTAGATGAATATAGTTATTGGTTCCCGCCTAAAGACATGATTTATGGAGAACAGGATCATTTAGAACTCTGGCATAAGCTAAAACTTAAGGATGCTATTATTAATCTTCTTTCAACTAAAAATCCAACAAGGACAGGCATGTCTATCCATGAATATTTAAAAGAGTGTTGGTCTGCTGGAAAGGTATAAATTTTTTAAAAGCATAATTTATATTTTTTCTAAAACCAAGACATAAATTTAATGAACAAAGATTTACTCCAAAAAAATATTATTTCTCTTTTAGGCCTGGAATCTTTGCCTGAAGAGAAAAAGATCCAACTTTTAGAAAAATTAACTGATCTAGTTTTTAAACGAACAATAATTAAAGTGATGGAACTGCTTTCTGAAGCTGATCAGGAAGAATTAGGCAAATTAATTGATGCTGGCGATTCAGAAAAAACCAATGCTTTTATTGCTGAAAAGGTGCCTAATTTTGAAGAAATAATGAATAAAGAAATTATATCGGTGAAAGAAGAGATGGCAGAAGAAGTAGAAAAAATAGAATAAAAATATGGAAGAGAAAATACAAAATAAATATCAAGAGTCAGTTGAGGAAAAGAATGAAGAAGTTGTAGAAAAACCAGTTGAAGCGGAACCAAACAAAGAAGTCCCGATGCAAGATCGGGATCCCGACCCAGAAGGCGTCGGGAAAGAGATTGTGTCAGCGCCAACAACGTCTTCTTCGTCAACTCAAGTCCAGCAGCAAGTTAAGCAGCTTAAGGGCTTGGATCATGAAAATCAAGTTAAGGCTTTGTGCAACTTGGCTTTACAAAAGGGATTAGATTTTGCTATTGAAATAGCTAAGAATTTAGACAACGCTTATATTTTAGATGAGCTTCATGATTCTTTAGTGGACGAACTGCGAAAGAAGTTAATAGAAAAGGGAGAGTTAAAACAGTTATGAGCTTTAATCAAATTTTTTTATTGATAAGTATTTTTCTTGTTCTGGCTATTGTTTTTATAGGCGGGTTGATTTTTATTCGTCGGCTTAAAAATAAAGGGCGGATAACACGGGCTTTGAATATGAGCCTTTTTTTAATTTCTCTGCCTAAAAAAATTAAAAAAGGAGAAGGCGAAACGCCTAAAAGTGAAAAGGAAATTATTTCAGCAATGGAACAGCTTTATAGCAGCTTGAGCAATATTAAAGAAACAAAAGATGTTTTTATTTACGGTCAGCCACATTTGGTTTTTGAAATAGCTACTCCTGAACAAGGCGAAGAAATATCTTTTTACTTAGCTTTGCCTACTCGTTATGAAAATATTATTGAAAAACAAATTCATGGCTTTTATCCAGAAGCATCAATTGAAAAAGTAGAAGATTACAATATTTTTAATCCAGAAGGAACAGTGGCCGGCGCTTATTTAAAATTAGCCAAAAATTATGTCCTGCCCTTTAAAACTTATCAGAATTTAGAGATTGACCCGCTTAATGAGATTGTTAATACTTTAAGCAAATTAAAAGAAAGAGGCGAAGGCGCAGCCATTCAAATTGCGTTTTGCCCGATTTTGTCCAAATCACAAAAAATAGGCCAGGATGTTGCCAAAGAAATGCAAAAAGGAAAAAGCTTTTCGCAGGCAATATCAGACAAAGGAGACAATTTTTTGATTCAATTAATAAAAGATTTTAGGAAAAGCTCTAAATCATCACAAAAAGAAAATCAGCAATTAGAAGAAAAACAAACAACAATTACGCCAGGTCAAGAAGAAATTATTAAGGCATTAGAGAACAAAGCTAGTAAAATTGGTTTTAATGTTAATGTGAGATTATTGGTTTCAGCTGACAGCCCAACACAGGCAGAACAGCTTTTAAGCCATTTAGAAGGAGCTTTTGTCCAGTTTGGTTCGCCTAATTTGAATCAGTTGAAATCAGTTCGCGCTAAAGGCCGCACTTTGAAAAAACTGATTTATAATTTTTCTTTTCGGCTTTTTAATAAAAAACAGAAAATGCTTTTAAGTACAGAGGAATTAACTAGTATCTTTCATTTTCCTACAGCTGGCATTGAAACGCCTAAGGTTAAATTTCTTAAAGCAGAATCAGCTTCTACGCCGGCTAATTTGCCTAAACAGGGCATAATTCTAGGTAAAAATGTTTATCGCGGAGTAGAAACAGAGGTTCGCATACAAGAAGATGATCGCCGCCGCCATCTTTATGTTATTGGACAGACTGGAACAGGTAAATCCGTTTTTATGCGCAATATGATTATTCAAGACATTAAGAATGGCAAAGGAGTAGGAGTTCTTGACCCGCATGGCGATGTTGAGAAAATTTTAGGGTTAATTCCTAAAGAAAGGATAGAAGATGTGGTTTTAGTTGATCCGTCTGATTTAGAACGGCCTTTGGGTTTAAATATGATGGATTATGACGCTAAATATCCAGAACAAAAAACCTTTGCTGTTAATGAATTAATGAGTATTTTTGACAAATTATATGATATGAAAATAGCTGGCGGACCAATGTTTGAGCAATATACTCGTAACGCGCTTTTGCTCTTGATGGATGACCCGAGCGAGAAGTTCACTTTAATGGAAGTGCCTAAGGTTATGTCTGATTCTGATTTTAGAAAACGCTTGTTAATTAAATGTAAAAACATAGTAGTTAAGGATTTTTGGGAGAAAGAAGCGGAAAAAGCCGGAGGTGAAGCTTCTTTGCAAAATATGGTTCCTTATATCACTTCTAAATTCAATGTTTTTATCGCTAATGACTATATGAGGCCTATTATTGGGCAATCAGAAACTTCTCTTAATTTTAGACAAATCATGGATGAACAAAAAATTCTTTTAGTTAATTTAAGCAAAGGGCGATTAGGCGATATTAACAGTTCTTTGCTGGGCCTGATTATTACAGGAAAGATATTAATGGCTGCTTTTTCCAGAGTTGATGTGCCAGAAGAAGAACGCAAGGACTTTTACCTTTATATGGATGAATTCCAGAATTTTTCTACAAATAGCATTTCAACAATATTGTCTGAAGCGCGAAAATACCGGCTTTCTTTGATTGCCGGGCATCAATTCATTGGACAATTGTCTGAAGATATTCGAAAAGCGGTCTTTGGCAATGTTGGTTCAATGGTTTCTTTCCGGGTTGGGGCTGAAGATGCTGAATTTTTAGTTAAACAGTTTGAACCAGTTTTTGATGCTAATGATTTGATTAATATAGATAACTTTAATGCCTATGTTAAATTAATGATTGATAATCAAACCTCTAAACCGTTTAATTTAGCAGTATATCCGCCAGAAAAAGAAGATTTAGAAATCGCTAAATCCATAAAAGAGATTTCTCGTCTAAAATACGGCCGAGATAGAGCAGTGGTGGAAAAAGAAGTTATTGAACGCTGGAGGTCGTCTCAATGACCACGTATAAATTATTTATTAAAGAATTTTTTTGTGGATAACTATTACTTGACAAAAAAATATATTAGATATAATATACAAACACTATAACCACTACCTCTGTCTTCGGGCAAGGGTAGTTTTTTTATGGTAGATTTGAGTGAAAAATGATATAATTTTAGTATATGAAAGTTTTATCTAGTAAAAAAAGAGAAAAAGTTGTTATTTATATTGATGGTAGTAATTTCTATAAATATCTTAAAAATAAAGAAATAAATTTTCCCAAAGGAGTAAAATTTGATTTTAATAAATTTATCAGTTTTTTAATTGGAGAAAGAAAATTAATTTCCAAAAGATATTATATTGGTATTGCAAGAAATATTGACAATAGTGAAGATAGTAAAAGAATTGTATCTGGCCAACAAAAATTTCTATCTAAAATAGAAAATGAAGGGTTTGTTATTAAAAGAGGTCGGATAATGTATGATGATGGTAAAATTAGAGAAAAAGGTACAGATATTAAAATAGCAGTTGATCTAGTTATAGGAGCGGTAAATAACATATATGATACAGTGATTCTGGTTAGTTCTGATACAGATTTAATTCCAGCTATGAATTATGTTAAATATAGAAAGAAAAAAATAGAATATGTTGGTTTCTCTCATGCTCCTTCTCTTGGGATGCAAAAACATTCAGATTTTTCGATATTACTTCGTCCTGATGATATTAATAAATTTAAAAAAGAGTAGAATATTTTATTAAAATGACCACTTATAAATTATTTATAAAAGATTTGTTTTTGGATATTGTTTTGGAGGTTTTGTATTTTCCTTTATGGTGGTATAGCCGCGGCTTAAAAAAAGCGGCTATTTTTTGCTGGAAAAGAATAAAAGGCGGTTCACGCGCTTTGGCCTTGTTAATCCTTTTAAAAAACATCTTTAAGCCAATGTATGGTCAGCGCGGCTGGGATGTTTATGTTTTAAGCTTGTCTGTCCGCTTTTTCCAATTATTATACAGATTTTTTCTTATGGCTTTATGGACTCTTTTGTGGATTTGCGTTTTATTTGCTTGGTTAGCTTTGCCAGTTCTTGTTATTTGGAAATTTATATTTTAATATGCCTCAAGAAAAAGAAAACAATTTTACTTTTCAGCCAAACCTTAATCCCTTAAGGCTTATTCAAAGACGGTTAAAAATCATTTTGGGCTGGTTGGTTTTGCTTTTTTTGATTTTATTTGGCATCTATGGAATTTTTATTTTATTTGTTTTTCCAGAATCATCAGAAATCTTTTATTTTTCCCTACTAACTGATATGTTTATTCTTTATCTCTGGCAGAGAAAAGGAGAAAAAATAAAAAAGATTAATCCATTTGAATCAGGCAAAGAAATAGAGGTCTCTTTATTTTTAAATAAATCAGCTCAAAAATCATTAGAAAAAGCATGGCTTATTGGCTATCAAAAAGGATATAATTTTTTGCGGCCAATCCATCTTTTTGCTTGTTTTTTAAAAGAAAGAAATTTTGGGAAAATATTAAAACGGTTGGATTGTCAGTCGAAATTAGTTGCTGATAAAACCAAGAAAATTTTATCCAGTCCGTCTTTTTTTTCAGAATCAGATAAGAAAAGAAATATTTTAGGACCGAAAATAACAGCTGATTTTAAAGAGATTTTTTATAAAGCATATTTGCTTTGTTTGGAGAATAATAAGGAACAAATTGGCTCTTTGGATATTCTTTGGGCGATTAGCCAACAGAAAAATCTTGTTGGCATGATTTTTGATGAATTCGGCGTTAGCCCAGAAGAAGTTGAAAGGGTTATTCAATGGGGGCAAATAGAAGAGAGAATCAAACAACAAGAAAAAGCATTTTTTTGGAAACGTCTTTTTAAGCCAAAAGGCAAATTAAATCGCGCTATGACAGCCGCTTTAACACCGCTTTTAGACAGGGTTAGCCAGGATATGACTTTTTTAGCAAGGCAAGGGGCATTTGAAATAATAATTAACAGGAATAAAGAAATTGAGAGAATCTTTAATTTCTTCAGCGCTGGACAGCCAGGAGTAATTTTAGTTGGTGAAAGTGAAATAGGCAAAAAAGCCATTTTAAAGAAAATTGCCCAATTAATGGTGTCTGAGAATGTGCCAGGATTTTTACAGGACAAAAGATTGATTTCTTTAGACTTAAGCAGTTTTGTTAGTTTGGCTCAATCTCAGCAAAAAGGAGAAGAGTATTTAAAGAAAATTCTTTTTGAAGTTAATAGAGCTGGCAATATTATTTTAGTTATTGAAAATGTTGATAATTTAGTTGGTTTAAAAAGCCAGGAAAGCGGTTTAGATTTTGCTGAAATTTTAGCTTCTTCTTTAGAAAATAAGGCATTCTATTTTATTAGCACTGCTTCTTTAAAAAGTTTTTCTTCTAAAATTGAAGGGCAGATTTTAGGCCGGCTTTTAAACGAAATTAAAGTGGTCTTGCCGCCAATAGATTTAATCTGGCAAATTTTAATTACTAAGATTTTTATTATTGAACGAGAATTAAAAGTTTTCTTTTCAGCTGATGCTTTGGAACAGGCAGTTAATTTAGCTGACCAATATCTCTATGGCAAAGCATTGCCAGCCAAGGCAATGGACTTATTGGCTGAAGCAGCTTCTTTAATTAGAAGCCAAAGAGGAGCAAATAGCATGATTAAAGGAAGCGATATTATTGAACTCGTTTCCAAAAAAACAGAAATTCCCTTAGGCCAAATTCAGGAAACAGAAAAGGAAAAATTGCTTCAAATGGAGAAATTAATTCATCAGAGAGTAATTGATCAGGAAGAAGGAATTAAGGCAATTGCGTCTGCTTTAAGAAGAAGCAGGCTTGAACTTCAAAACAAAGAAAAAACCATTTGTAATTTTCTCTTTGTTGGACCAACTGGAGTAGGGAAAACAGAATCAGCTAAGGCCTTGGCCAGAGTTTATTTTGGCAATGAAAAAAGAATGATTCGTTTGGATATGTCTGAATACCAGGAAAAAAGAAGTTTGAGACGGTTAATTGGCATGCATTCTGACCAAGGCATAACCAAAGGTTATTTAACAGAAGCAGTTAAGCGTCAGCCATATTCGCTTTTACTTTTAGATGAAATAGAAAAAGCTCATCCTGATATTTTAAATTTATTCTTGCAAATAATGGATGATGGTCGTTTAACTGATGTTTCAGGCGAAGTAATTAATTTCACTAATATTATTTTAATTGCTACTTCTAATGCAGGAACTCAATTTATTCAGGAGGAAATAAAGCGTGAGGTTGAGTATAAGGAAATTGAGCAAAAATTAAAAGATAAAATTTTATTAGAACATTTTCGACCGGAATTTTTAAACCGTTTCGACAAAATTGTTTTATTTAAGGCATTGTCTATGGAAAACATGGTTGAAATTACTAGATTGTTCTTGAAAGTAATTAAAGATAAATTAGAAGAAAAAGGAGTGAAGTTTGAAATAGAATATGACGCAGTTGAGGAATTAGCCCAATTAGGTTATGATCCTTTATATGGAGCGCGGCCTCTTAAAAGAGTTATCCAGGACAGAATAGAAAACTCTTTAGCCAAATTATTTTTAGAAGACAAAATTAACCGTCGTGATAAATTAATTTTAAAGAAAGGATTAGTTTTTGAAATTGAAAAAGCCCCAATGATTTAAGGATAAATATATGAAAATATCTAAATCAGACATATTTATTGTTTTATGTATTGGCGAAGCAGCTGGTTTGCTTTTATTAGCGGTGCTTAATAATCTTAAATTAAGCTTGCCGCAAGTAGAGATAATTCCTTTTTGGTTTTTCCCAGTGCTTTTCCCAGTGTTTTGTCTAGTTTGGTATTATTTAGCAGTTTTTTTAAGCAAGAGATGGACTACTTTTATTGAAATTGGCCGATTTGTTTTAGTTGGCGGTTTAAATTTTTTAGTTGATTTAGGCATTCTGAATTTGTTAATATTTTTAACAGGCATTGCTTTTGGTGGACTTTATTCTGTTTTTAAGGCAATATCTTTTGCCGCGGCTGTGATTAACAGTTATTTTTTAAATAAGTTTTGGACATTTAAAGCTTCTGATGCTTCTGATAAATCAGTAAAGAAAATAGGAAAAGAATTTTTTACTTTTATAATCATCAGTTTAATTGGGTTGGGGTTGAATAATCTGATGGCTTCTTTAATAGTTAATTGGGCAGGCCCTCAATGGGGCATTTCAGAAAATCTTTGGGCTAATATTGGAGCAATAACAGCTTCTTTTATAGCTATGTTTTGGAATTTTATGGGGTATAAGTTTATTGTTTTTAGGGAAAAATAATTTTTTATGGAAAACCTTGTTTTATATCGCAAATATCGTCCTCAGAAATTTTCTGAGATAATTGGCCAGAAGCATATTGTTCAAACATTGACCAATGCTTTAGTTATGGGCAAGACAGCCCATGCTTATTTATTCACTGGTCCCAGAGGCACAGGAAAAACAACCATAGCCCGTTTATTAGCCAAGGCAGTTAATTGCCAAGAACGAAAAAGCAAAGATTTTGAACCATGCGATAAATGTTCAGCTTGCCAGGAAATTAGCCAGGGTAAATCCTTGGATTTAATTGAAATTGACGCAGCTTCTAATCGCGGGATTGATGAAATAAGGGAATTACGCGATGGCATTAAGTTCAGTCCTAATATTTTAAAGTACAAAGTATTTATCATTGATGAATGCCATCAATTAACAAAAGAAGCGTTTAATGCGCTGCTTAAAACATTAGAAGAGCCTCCTGCTCATGCTATTTTTATCTTAGCAACTACTGAAATTCATAAAGTTCCCCAAACCATTATTTCCCGCTGTCAAAAATTTGATTTTCATAAATTAACTTTAGATGAAATCATTGAACGGCTGGGTTGGATTGCTAAACAGGAAAAGGTGGATATAGAAAAGCCAGCATTGGAATTGATTGCTTTAAATGCAGACGGTTCAATTCGTGATGGGGAAAGCCTACTTGGTCAGATCATGTCTATGGAAGACAAGAAGATTACTTTAGAAGAAGTTCAAACGATTCTAGGCGTAACTGACATTAAGGCAGTTCAAGATTTAATTAATTATTTAGCAGAAAAGAACAATGGAGCAGCTATTTCTCATATTAATCAAATTATTGCTCAAAGCCATGATTTAGTTCAGTTTGCCAAGTCATTAATCAATTATTTAAGGAAAATGCTTATCTTAAAAGTTGATCCTGATTTATCTAAATTAGTTGCCATTGAGTTGACTAAAGAGCAATTAGACATCATAATCAGACAAGGCGATAAATTTTCTCAAGCGGATTTGATTAAAATTATCCGTCTTTTTATTCAAGCTGGCAACGAAGTCAAATTAGCTGATTTTCCACAACTGCCTTTGGAATTAGTTGTTGTTGAATGTTGTGAAGAGAATTATTAATTGCCGGGTCGTCTAATGGTAGGACTGCAGATTTTGAATCTGTCTATCGGGGTTCGAATCCCTGCCCGGCAGCCATAAGACTTTTTTATCGAGGGACCGAGGGGTCAAAAAAAATGTTAAAGTGCTTGGTGTCGGTATTGAGATTTAATAAAATAAACAAAACATGAAAAAAATAAGATTTTATTTAAACAAAGATTTAGACAAATTTATGGCCGTGCAGTTTCTTAACGAGAAGGCTGCCGGCGTTGATTTTGGCAAGGGGATTGTTAAATTGCATCCCGATTTGGCGAATATCGTAGAAATGGATGAAAAACAGAAAAAATCGGTCATCAATAAATACTTTGACGAATATTATAAAAAAAATAGAAAAGACTTGCAGGAAAGACTATTATTATTCAGAAAAGAATGGAGGAAAATAGAAAAAAGCTTTTTTGGTATTTCAGAATCGTTATTTAATGGATTTTCTTTCCAAAAGGGCATGTACATCGCTTATCTTTCCATTATAGACTGCAATCCAAGGTTTCTTGAGTCAAAAACCTTCCAGGTTTTTTACAGAAAAAACATAAACGATGCTATCTATACGATCGCTCACGAACTTCTTCATTTTATTTTCTTTGATTTTTTGAACCAGAAGTTATCAAAAGAAAGCAAGATTTTGTCAGAAGAGAAAATATGGGATTTATCTGAAATCTTTAATGTCATACTTTTAAAGTCAGATGTATTTAAAGGACTTATTAATAAGAAAGTGATCAAACCGTATCCTGATCACAAAAAATATTTGGTATCTTTCGAAAAAGCATACAGAGAATCTGTAAATACAAAAGATTTTATTCTGCGAGGTATTGATATCCTAAAGTAAAAATAGGAGAAGCATCGCTTCTCCTATTCAGAGTTGGTTTTGGTTATTGATTTTGTTTTTCCCAAAGATCTTTGATGAGAAATTCCACAGTTGTTTTGGCGTGGACACAGAATCTGTCGTCCAGTGACCAAAGCGTTCCGTGCCGTTTGTAAGCACTGTAGAGGCATCCGCCACCGCAATTTCCCAGGGCTATGCAGTTTTTACATTCATCCATAGATAAGGGCGAGCGACTTCTCCATTCTTTCCAGAACTGATGTTTTTCCGGCTCGAATGTTTCAAATGGTTCGGAAACAAAGTATTCCTTTGATCCGCAGAACGCTTGGCAAGTCCCGATTTTCCCGTCGGGACTGATGACAATTTGCAAGCCACAGCCGCCACAATCACTTAAAACAGGTTCTTTTTCAACGAAGCATTTCACCCGGCGCATGATCCGATCTTCGTAAACGCCTTTTTCACGAGCGATTTTGAAGCATTCAATCAATTTTTTGGCAGCTAATCGGGAATACTTGCCATAATCATCTTCTGTCATATTCTGACTGTTTTCAATCAGGATGTTGAATCCCATACCCTTGGCTTCGAGTTCATTAATAGTCCAGCGAACAACATCTTCCAACTGGAAAATATTGTGCTGGTCTACGGTAATGCAGATTCCAAGTCTTGCTCCAGCAGATTTGGCCAGATTGTAGCCTTTGATAACATCATCGAAAGACCACTTGCCGGACTGATAAACCCTTTTTTTATCGTGGATCTCTTTCGGTCCGTCAATGGAAATAGCTATTACGGCCTTCGATTCCTTGGCCTGCTCAATTATTTCGTCTTCGAGCAGAATTCCGTTGGTATTGATCGTTACTGAAACGTGGGCAGGCAGAATTTGTTTTTCCTTGGCCTTGTCAATATACCGCAAAACCGTCAGTAATGTTTGCCTGTTAAGCAGCGGTTCTCCGCCGTATATCACTATCTGTTGGTCTTTACTGTCGCTTTTTGCTATGCATCTTCCGAACATATCAATAGCTGCTATGGCAGTCTCTTCCTTCATAAAAGAAAATTTGTATCCTTTATCCATGTTTGCCAGGAAATAGCAGTAGCCGCACCTCAGGTTGCAGGCATCGGTCAGCAGAAGATAAAGAATGTTTATGGAGGGATATTCAAGAGTGGCTCGATACGAATTGAATAATTCCAAACCATCAGAATTTTTTTCAATTAATAGACCGATTTGGACAAGAGAATCTAGGACTGATTTCGACTCATTGTCGAAAGCAATAAAGTTATTTCCCGATTTGCAGCTTTCAAAGAGTTGTTTTTCCACAAAAGCGATTTCTAGACTCAAGCTGTGATATAGAGCCAGATAGTCATCATTCATTTGTAGAATGTGTAAAAACGGACTTGCTTTTAGCATTTTTATCACCTCGCTATAAAAAAACAAGGAGAAGCTCTTTGAACCCCTCCTTGCAGAAAGTTGGTTACTTACACGGGGTACATCGGCATGAGCCACAGGCAGTGCAATCGCAGGGTCGTGCGTTGACGGAATCTTCAATCGTGATTTTTCCCATCAGTTTTTCCTTCTCGGATTTGGCAGGAATTATCACTACGGGTCTTTTCGTCTTATCGTGCATAATTATCACCTCCCTTCCAGTTAAAGTTTATTTTTGTTAAAGGGCCAATACAACAGTTAAATGATAACATTTGGACACAAAAAAGCAAGCTAAGTCAACCTAAATTATAATTAATACGTCTGGACAGAGGATGAGACGCGTCATTGTCTTATTTGAGACACCGAAAAGTACGCAAATTGTGTCTTAAAGTGTCTCATAATTTAAGACCCAGAGGCCTAAAATTTCGCTCCAAATCAAGCCTTGAAAAAGCCCATGGATGCTTGTATAATTGAAGTACTAAACCCGAGTACACAGCCACATGATTTTTTTATCTAAGGATTGTGGATAAAAAAACATTGACACTTATTATTTTTTTTATAATATTATAAGAATGTTATTCTAAAGATAAGAAAATTAATTTGCTAGATTATTTTTAACACAACAATATGAAGAATAAAAATATAATCTTGCTGGCTTTGGTCCTGGTCTTGGGTTTGCTAATCGGCGGAGTGTTTGTAAAATATACAACGCTTCCTTGTGATAGCAACATTTCTAAAAACAATGATGTTCCCAATTCAACAAATTCGACCGCCACTGAAAATAATAACGACGATAAACTTGAAGATACAGATATAACATATGCCACTTTTTCTTCCCATAAAGCGGATTTTACTTTTGAATATCCAGATACATGGGTATACGCTGAAAGGGAATTTAATGATACGATGGTTTGGGGATTTTATCCAAACTTGGATAATAATTATGACAGCGTTCCGCCTTATCTTGAGGTTCATTCTCCAATCTATGATCCGGGAGCAGTTTCTTTTTACTCAGGCGGAGGACCAGATTCAGCAAAAGGAAGCCCCTTCAGCTTTACTCTCTCTGTTTTCCCAACAAATGATCCCATGACCTTTGTTACTTACGAGCGATACGGTGCAGGAGAAAATGGAGGCGGTTATATTTATTGGCAAAAAGGAGAATATTTTGCAAATGCTAGTTTCTTACTTGATTACGACAAATACAACCTCATAAGATTTTATTCTGCTCCAGAGAACGGAAGAGAAATTGGGCAACATATAGCTCGAAGCATCAAGATAAAATAGTAGCGACCGAATAGAATGGGGTCAGGATCCTTTTATTTTTGTTGATAATTACGTGAAAAGGTTCTAATTTCGTCCCATACAGCCAAGCCATAAGACTTTTTTATCGAGGAGACCCATTTCTTCGCTTAAATAAGTCAAAATAAGATGTTGCAGTTAATATTTTAATTAAAATATGATTATTCCAAAGATAATTATTGTAAAAACAGTTAAGGGACAAAGGTACGTAGATTTTATAGCTAAAGAAATAAATTTAGCTGGTTATCGTTGCGGCATAACGGATATAAAAAACTTAAAGGAGTATTTGAATAAAAATAAATGTTCTTCTGAAGAAACTATTATTTATTCCCGGACAGCTCATCCAAATTATACGTATAAAGTTTTAAAAAATCTTGAAAAACAAGGTTATAAAATTATAAATTCTCCAGAAGTAATAAGGCTGACAAGCGATAAATATCAATCCTGCATTTTTGCTCGAGAAAACGGTATTTCTTGCATTGACACTCTAAAAATATCAAAAAAAGAAGCTTCATCTTTTATAAAAAGCAAGGCGAATAAATGGGAAAAAATTGTATTAAAACCAGTTACTAGTCAAGGGCAAGGTCAATATGCTTTCATGTTTGATGAAAATAATCTTTCGAAGATTGATGAAAAAATCTGCGCCATCCCGGCTAAAGAACTGATTGTTCAAAAATATCTCGATTATTCAAGGTTAAGTCGGGTAATTGTTATAGGTTTTAAGGCAATAAAAGAGGCTGTTTTTTATGATGAGCCGGAAAGCAATTGGAAATGTAGTGTTTGTCTTAATCCCGAGATTAAGCTTTTCAAGAGTCCTCCTAAAGAGCTTTTGGAATTTGCTGAAGATGTTTCCAGAAAATTCAAAGCCGAAATTTGTTTTGTTGACATTTTCACAACCGATAAGAAATATGTTTTGAACGAAATCAACACTGCCTGTAGTTTGATTATCCATGAAAGAATCAGCCGGTATAATATCTCAAAAGACATTGCTGGTTATTTAATTAAAAAAATCAGAGAAGATTCAACTTAAGAAAAGGTTTGAATCCCTCCTCTCAGCCAAATTATGAAAAATATTATTTATTCAATTATTATTTTAGGAGTAATTGTTTCAGGCTGTTATTTCCTATATCGTCTTACTCAAAATGATTCTTTTGAAGGAATTAGTTCTATTGAAGATCAGCAAGAATTAACATTGCCTGGCCAGACAAAAGAAGCAGAACAAACAGAACAAACAGCGCAACAAACTCAGCCGAATTTTGACGAATTAACAGCTCAGATACTAAAAGAAGGTACAGGCCAGATAGCTGAAAACGGGAACAACGTAACAGTTCATTATGTTGGTGTTTTAGAAGATGGAACTAAATTTGATTCAAGTTTGGACAGAGGACAGCCTTTTGATTTCACATTGGGGGCAGGCCAGGTAATCAGTGGATGGGATTTGGGAGTTGCTGGAATGAAAGTTGGAGAGATAAGGAGATTATACATTCCTTCGGAATTCGGTTATGGAGAAACTGGTACGCCAGGCGGGCCAATTCCGCCTAATGCCAATCTTATCTTTGATGTTGAACTTTTGGGAATTAATTAGTAAAATAAATCAAAGGTCGTATTAGTAAAATAAATTAAAAACGTTAAAACTATGTTCAAAAAAATTATTATTTGTTCGTTCGTTGCTGTATGTTTTGCTTTTTGTTTTTCTTTTGTTTTAGCTGAAGAAACAGAAACAGGAGAAGAATTAGAAATTACAGCTGAAGAATTGGATATTGAAGAATCGGGTATTTTTTCTTGGTTTAAGAATGCGGTTGATACTATCCAAATATGGATCACCCGCGATCCAATTAAAAAAGCTGGATTAGAACTTAAAAAAGCCAGCCGTCAGATAGTTAAAGCAAGAGAATTTGTTCAGAATAATGCTGATGATGAAAATTTGCAGAATAGATTCAATGAGATAGATGAAAAATACCAGGGGTTTATTAATAGAATTAATAATAGAATTGGGCAATTCGATGAAGAAAATCTTAATTCAGAAAAATTTAAGAATTTTTTTGATAAATATATAGATCATCAATTTAAACATCTGCAGATTTTAGAAAAACTAGAAAATCAAGTTCCAGAAACAGTTATGGAAAAAATACAAGAAAAAAGACAAGAACATTTGGAAAAATTTAACGGGGTCATGAATAAAATACAAGAAAAGAAAGAGAATAAGGAACAAGAAACAAACAAGAACAATAATGATAACGGAGATGATGATAATAATGAAGAAGAGGATGATAATAACAATGGAAACAGTCAAAATAATTCTGGGAATGGACAACAAAATCAAAAAGGTAACAATTAATGTTTCCAAAAGTTTTTATTATCATCCTTAATTGGAATAATTGGCCGGATACTTTAGAATGTTTAGAATCGCTTAAAAACAATGACTACCCTAATTATCAGGTAGTCATTGTTGATAATGGGTCAAAAGAGAAATTCCAAATTTCAGATTCTGGGATAAAGGTTATTTATAATAAAAAAAATCTTGGGTTTTCTGGCGGGAATAATGTTGGTATTAAATACGCATTAGAACATGAAGCTGATTATGTTTTGCTTTTAAACAATGACACTATTGTTAGCCAAAGTTTTTTAAGTAAATTGATTGAAATAGGGGAAAGTGATAATGATTTTGGGATTTTGGGCCCCAAGATTTATTTTACTGATGAGCCTAAAAGAATCTGGTTTGCCGGGGGCCAAATTAACTGGCTATATAACAGAGGGACAATGAAAGGGTATGGCGAAATAGATAAGGGGCAGTATAATAGTTCGGAGATATCCGCCAAAGGCGGACCAGCCTCTGGCTGGCAACAAGCGGAATATATTACTGGTTGCTGTCTTTTAATTAAAAAAGAAGTTATAAAAAAAATTGGTTTAATGCCAGAAGAGTATTTTTTGTATTACGAAGATACTGATTGGTCTTTAAAAGCGCAGAAAGCTGGATTTAAATGTATTTTTGTCCCAGAGGCCAGAATCTGGCATAAATGTTCAAAAAGTTCTATTGAAGGCTCTTCTTCATATATTTATTATCATATTAGAAATGGTCTAATCATGGCTCGAAAATACGCTCCTTGGTATATTAAGCCATTAGTCCATTTAAATGCTTGGCAGCGGATTATCAAACAGATGATTAAATTGATTTTTTTTCCAAAAAAGCGGATTTGGGCCAAGTATATTTTATTAGGCATAAAGGATTTTTATTTTAAAAAATACGATAAATATGAAAATTGGAATTAATGCGCACAATTTAGAAGGAAAAAGAACTGGAGTTGGCCGTTATTTAGTAAATTTGCTTGATAATTGGAATCAATTGGACATTCCAACTGATTTAGAATTTATTTTATACTTTAAATCAGAAATTCCCAAAGATATTGATTTATCTAATAAATTTCAGAAAAAACTTCTTAGCATTTCAAGTAATGCCTTGTTTATGCATTATGGATTGCCCAAAGCAGCAAAAAAAGATGAAGTTGATTGGCTTTTTTGTCCAGGATATATTGCCCCAATATTTTATCAAGGCAAGATTGCTCTTGCTTTGCATGATATTATTTATCAAGCGCATCCAGAATTATATAATTGGCCAAGTATTTGGGACAAGATTTTGCTTAAGAAATTCTCTAAAATTTCTGCTAAAAAGGCCAAAATTATTTTTACCCCTTCAGAATTTAGTCGTCAAGAAGTTATTAAACATTATCAAACAGATCCAGCAAAAGTTTTTACAACACTTTTAGCAACTGATGATGATTTTAAGTTGATTAACAATCAAGGGGAATTGGATAAAATTAAGGGGAAATATAAAGTTAAAAATAAATTTATTCTCTATATTGGTTCTATTTTTAATCGTCGCCATTTACCAGAAACAATTAAGGCATTTAAAAAAATAGCCAAAGAATTAACAAATTATCAATTTTTAATTGTTGGCATTAATCATACATCTCCATTTATTGATATTAATGGATTAATTAAACAAGTTAATCAAAAATTAAATAGAGAAGCAGTTTTACATCAGGATTATCTAAGCGGGAAAGATTTAGTTCTGCTTTATAACGCAGCTGATTCATTAATTTGGCTTTCTGATTATGAAGGTTTTGGTTTGCCTGTTTTAGAAGCAATGGCCTGCGGTACACCGGTCATAACAAGCCCAATTGCTTCTATTCCAGAGGTGGCAGGAGATTCAGCGATTTATATTCAGGATAATTCTAATATTAATGAAATTTCAGAGGGGATTTATAAAGGATTAACTGATGAAAATTTAAGGCAAGATTTAATTAATAAGGGATTAACTCAAGTCCAAAAATTTTCCTGGCGAAAATGCGCTCAGCAAACACTTGACGCTTTGTTAAATTGTGGAGTAAAATAATAATGTTATTCTGATTGCAAGCAGAATATTAACAATTAAATATTATTCCGCGGTAGCTCAATGGTAGAGCAGTTGACTGTGAATAATTGCAGCTTTCCTAAGTAATTAGGATTGAAAAACGAGGTGAATTGCGGGAAGCCTAAGTTATATAATATGGTAATCCGCAGCCAA
>JABMPX010000017.1 GCA_013203625.1 Parcubacteria group bacterium
CTACTACACCAATGCCACCATGTTCGTGTTATAATAATATTAAATACTGTTTCTCGCAATGCCCTCGGAGGGATTCGAACCCCCAATAACGGTTCCGAAGACCGTTGTGATATCCATTTCACCACAAGGGCTTATTTAAAAACAGTTTAAGATAAAAACATGGTTTCGTCAATTGCCAAAAAGGTTTTTTTGAATTATGATTAAATTATGAAACTCCCTAAAGAAATCAAATCCATTCTAAATAAATTAGAAAAACAGAATTCTGAAGCTTATGCAGTTGGAGGCTGTGTTCGCGACCTATTATTAAGTAAAGAACCAAAAGATTGGGATATTACTACTAAAGCTAAACCAGAACAGATTCAGGAGATATTTTCCCGACGTAAAGTCGGGACTCCGACTGGAAACGTCGGAGCCGACAGTAATACAATTTACAAAAATCAATTTGGGACTGTATCTGTAAAAACTAAATCTGATGATCCAAGTCTTAAAATTGTTGAAATTACTACTTTCCGAATTGAACAAAAATACACTGATAAGCGCCATCCTGATAAAATCGGTTTCACTTCCAACTTAAAAAAGGATTTATCCAGGCGGGACTTCACTATCAATGCTTTGGCTTTAAATAAAAAAGGAGAAATTATTGATTTGTTTGAAGGACAGAAAGATTTAGAAGATAGAATTATACGGGCAGTGGGCAAGCCAGAAAACCGCTTTAACGAAGATGCCTTAAGGATGCTAAGAGCTGTTAGATTGGCTATAGAACTAGATTTTCAAATAGAGGGAAAAACTTCTAAAGCTATCCAAAAAAACGCTAAATGGCTTCAGGTAATTGCCAAAGAAAGAATTCGCGATGAATTAATTAAAATGATTATGTCTGATAATTCAGACCAGGCAATTGAATTATTAAAACAAACTAATCTTCTTGGCTATATTATCCCTGAATTAGAAAAGGGAATTGGTATTAGTCAAAATCACCATCACATTTATACTATTTACCAGCATTCAATCCTTTCTTTAAAATTCGCCGCCAAAAGAAAATATAATCTTGAAGTTCGTTTATCCGCTTTGTTCCACGACATTGCTAAACCCCAAACAAAAAGAGGGCAAGGCCTTAATGCTACTTTCTATAACCATGATCAATTAGGCGCTAGAATAGCTATTAAAATCCTTCAGCGCTTAAAATTTCCTAAAAAAACAATTGAAAAAATAGCTCTTTTAATTCGTAATCACATGTTTGTTTATGGAGTAGACGAAGTTACTGAAACAGGTGTTAGACGGCTTTTGCGCAGAGTCGGCCTGGAGAATATCAAAGATTTGATCAATCTTAGAGTATGCGATAGGTTGGGCAGCGGATGTCCAAAAGCAGTGCCTTATAAACTGCGGCACTTAGAATACATTATTGAAAAAGTTTCCAAGGATCCAATTTCCGCTAAAATGCTGAAAATTAATGGCAATGATTTAATGAAAATTCTTAAAATTAAGCCTGGACCTCGCTTGGGATTAATTATAGAAGCGCTCTTGGCAGAAACCTTAGAAAACCCAGGACTTAATACTAAACAAAAACTTTCTCAAAGAGCTGAAGAATTAAACAAGCTCTCTGATAATAAATTAAAAACTAAAACAAAAAAAGTTAAAGAAAAAAAACAAGAAGTTGATTTAGAAATAAAAGAAAAATACTGGGTTAAATGAAAAAAGGGCCTATAGTATAGTGGCAATACATCGCATTCGCATTGCGAAGACGTGAGTTCGATTCTCGCTAGGTCCACAATAAGCCACTTGGCAAATTTATGTAATTGCTGTAGTATTAAATACTTGAATAAGAAAAGCTAATTTAAAACACATTATGGACTATTTTAAAAAATCATTAGAACTTCATAAAAAGAAAAAAGGTAAATTAGAAATTAAATCCAAAATACCTCTTAATAACAAAACTGATTTAGCTATTGTCTATACTCCAGGTGTGGCCAAACCGTGTCAGGAAATTGCCAAAAATCCAGATAACGCCTACGAATATACAATTAAAGGCAATAGCGTAGCTGTAGTAACTAATGGAACTGCTGTCCTTGGCCTTGGCAATATTGGGGCACAAGCAGCCTTGCCAGTTATGGAAGGCAAATGCCTTCTTTTTAAAAAATTCGCTAATATTGACGCCTATCCAATATGCTTAGACACAGAGGACAATCAAAAAATTATTGAAACAGTTAAAATAATTGCTCCTGGATTTGGCGGCATAAACTTGGAAGACATTAAAGCGCCTGATTGTTTTGATATAGAAAAGCAATTAACAAAAGAATTAGACATTCCTGTTTTCCATGATGACCAGCATGGCACAGCTATTGTTGTTTTGGCTGCCTTGATCAACGCTTTAAAAATAGTTAAAAAAAGAGTTGATAAAATAAAAATTATTATCAATGGTTCTGGAGCGGCTGGAATCGCTACAGCTAAAATCCTTTTGGACTATGGAGTCAAAGATATAACTTTAGTTGATAGCAGGGGAGCTATTTGCCATAATTGTCCTGAATTAACTAAGCCAAAAAAAGAAATTGCTAAATTAACAAACTTGGGCAAAGTTGAAGGCCAGTTAAAAGATGTAATTATACAAAGCGATGTTTTTATTGGACTGTCAGTTCCTAATATACTTAAAAAAGAATTAGTTAAAACAATGGCGCCTTTGCCAATAATTTTTGCTTTGGCTAATCCTATACCAGAAATTATGCCTAAACAAGCTAAGCAGGCTGGAGCTGCAATAATAGCTACTGGCAGAAGCGATTTTCCTAATCAAATTAATAATGTTTTGGCCTTCCCAGGTATTTTCCGCGGGCTTTTAGACAACCGAGCTAAAAAAGCTACTAGAGAAATGAAATTAGCTGCTGCCAAAACTTTAGCTAGCTTAGTTAAAAATCCTGTTCCTAATAAAATCATTCCAAGCGTATTTGAAAAAAACATTGCTCAAAAAATAGCTTTAAGTATTAGCAAATGTATAAATTAATTATTATTGGAGCTGGGCCAGCTGGATTAAGCGCCAGTTTGTTTGCAAAACGATATAACATTGACCATCTAATAATCGGCCAAAACCTGGGCGGAGCTATTAATGATGCTCATATTATTGAAAATTACCCTGGAATTAAATCAATCTCGCCAAAGAATTTAATTAAGAAATTTAAAGAACAAATTACAACTGAAATTAGACAAGAATCTGTTGAAAAGATCATTAAAGAAAAATCAAAACAAAATCAATTTTTTAAAATCAAAACTAATAAAAAAGAATATCAAGCAAAAGCTTTGATTTTGGCAATTGGAATGAAAATCAGAAAATTAAATTTTGAAAATGAAGAAAAGTTTATAAATAAAGGAATTTCATATTACGTTCCAGATGATATATCTATTTTTAAAAACAAAACTATCGCTGTAGTTGGAGGAGGAGACAGCGCATTAGATACAGCATTAAAAACATCCAAACAAGCTAAAAAGGTTTATCTAATCCATCGCCGCGATGAATTCCGAGGCGCGCCTATCTTAGTCAAAAAAGTTGTAAAAGAAACTAATATAGAAATTGTTTATAGCGGACAGGTCAAACAAGCGCAAGGAAAGAAACAATTAGAAAAAATAATTTTAAATAATGGCAATGAACTTAAAATTGACCAGCTTTTAATTGAAATCGGCGGAGTGCCTAATATTCATTTGTGCAAAGAATTGAATATTAATATGGATGGGAATTTTATAAAAACAGACAAATATCAAGCCACTAACACGCCAGGTGTTTTTGCAGCAGGGGATTTGACTAACGGCCCCCTAAAATTAATTGTTACTGCCGCAGCTGAAGGAGCAATCGCGGCAACCAGCGCGTATAAGTATCTAAGGCCTACTGCGTATTAGTTGACAGATAAATATGCTTTGTGATAAACTTAAACTAAGAATGAAAGTAAAGCTCGTCCAAAGGAACGGGCTTTTATAAAAATATGGACACAAAAACATTTAGTTCAGTTGTTGAACAAATTTGCGAAGAAAAAGGAATTGCCAAGGAAAAAGTCCTTGAAACTATTGAAATGGCCTTGGCTGCCGCTTATAAAAAAGAATATGATCGCAGAGGTCAGAATATTAAGATAAAATTTGATTTAGACACTGGGCAGATGCAAGTTTCTCAAATTAAACTTGTTGTTGATTTATCAATGCTTAAGTCAGAAGAAGAGGAGGCTTTGAAAATTGAGGATGTTGGGAAAGAAGAAGAAGAAGAATTAGAAAAGAAAGTCCGATTCAATCCAGAAAGACATATTATGGCTGAAGAAGTTAGCAAACTTACTGCTAAAGAAACAAATTTATCAAAAGATAAACTAAAGAAAATTAAGCCTGGAGATGAAATAGAATTTCCATTAGAGATTAAGCGTGATTTTGGCAGAATTGCCGCTCAAACAGCCAAACAAGTCATTATCCAGCGCATTCGAGAAGCAGAACGAGAAGTGATTTATGATGAATACAAAGGAAAAGAAGGGCAAATAGTCAGTGGCGTTATCCAACGAATAGAAAACAACAATGTTTTTATAGACATTGGCAAAACAACTGGTCTTTTATTTCCCGAAGAACAAATCCCAAGAGAACATTACAGAATGGGACAACGGCTGAGGGTATATATTATAGAAGTTCAAAAAGGTTCTCACGGACCAACAATTGCGCTTTCTAGAGCTCACCCTAAAATGGTTAGCCAGCTTTTTGCTTTAGAAGTGCCTGAAATCAGCGCTGGAACAGTTGAAATAAAATCAATTGCCAGAGAAGCAGGATCCCGTTCTAAAATCGCTGTTGTTGCCAATGAAGAAAGAGTTGACCCGATTGGCTCTATGATAGGCCAAAAAGGCACACGAGTTCAAGCAGTCATTAATGAATTAGCTGGAGAGAAAATTGATATTATTGAATGGTCAAAAGATCAGGCTAAATTTATCAGCTCTTCACTTTCACCAGCTAAGGTCATAGATGTAAAAATAGACAAAGAAAAGAACCAGGCAAAGGTAATTGTGCCAGAAGATCAGCTTTCTTTAGCTATTGGCGCTAAAGGACAAAATGTGCGGTTAGCCGCTAAATTAACAAATTGGAAAATTGACATAACAATTCAGGAATTAATCAAGAAGAAACCAACCAAGACAAAAACTGTTAAAGATAAAAAGCCCCGACGGAAAGTCGGGATCCCGACCCAGAAGGCGTCGGGAAAAACAGTCAAAAAATCTAAAACTGTTAAAAAAGAGAAGAAAAAATAATTAAAATTGACACGTCTTTTTTTGTTTGGTAAGCTTAAGCTGTTAATTTAATTAAATTTATCATTTAAATTACCACTAATTATTCTCTAAAATTATGTTCGGATAATAATTATGAAATTTGGAATGAAATCAAAATATGAACAATTTAATACTGTTTATTGGAACCATTATTGGAACATTGATAATCGGTTCAATTTTGGGTTACTATACCCGGCAAACTATTGCTAAAAAACAAGCTGGCACCATTGAGGCAAAATTAAATAAGTTAATCAGCCAAGCAAAAGACGAAGCTAAAGAAACTCTGCTTAAGGCAAAAGAAAAAGCAAATCAAATATTAGAAGAAATTAAAGAACAAGAAAAAGACCGCCAAAAACAGTTAACCCGAATGGAAGAGAGGATAATTAAAAAAGAACAAAATCTTGACCAAAAAAGCGATCAGTTAGAAAAAGATTATTCTGACCTTAAACTCAAAGTTCAAAAAGTTAAGAAAATCAAAGAAGAATTAAATGGCCTTAATCAAAAACAATTGGAAGAACTGGAAAGAGTATCAAAACTTTCCCAAGAACAAGCTAAGGCGGAACTTTTAATTGCAGCTGAAAAAGAACACCAGCAAATTCTTTTAGAAAAAATAAATCGGCTCACAAAAGAAGGACAAGAAGAACTAAATAAAAAAGCTCAGAAAATTATTGCCTTGGCCATGCAAAGATATGCTGCTTCTCAAGCTAGCGAAATTACTTCCACGTCTGTTAGCCTGCCTAGTGATGATTTGAAAGGAAGGGTTATTGGAAAAGAAGGTCGGAATATAAAAACATTAGAAAAATTAACTGGTGTAGAAATTTTGGTTGATGATACGCCAGGAGCTATTGTTATTTCTGGCTTTGACCCAATCCGCAGACAGGTTGCGAAAATGGCATTGGAAAAACTTCTTCTTGATGGACGGATTCAGCCAGCCAGAATAGAAGAGACCATTGAAGAAGCCCGTAAAAAAATTGGCGAAAAAATCCAAGAAGCAGGAGAAGCTGCTGTTTATGATGTTGGTGTTGCAGGACTTAACCCTCAGTTAATTAAAGTATTGGGCCGTCTTCGTTTCAGAACCAGTTATGGACAGAATGTGCTTTTGCATTCTCTAGAAGTGGCTCATTTATCTGGAGCAATTGCTTCTGAATTAGGAGCTAATGTTGATTTGGTTAAAAAAGCTGGTTTATTCCATGACATTGGGAAGGCAGTCGACCATGAAATTCAGGGTTCGCACGTTGAAATAGGAAGAAAGATTCTTAAAAAATTTGACATTGACGAAAAAGTGATTGAAGCTATGCAGTCTCATCATGAAGAATATCCATTTGAAAGCTTAGAATCAATCATTGTTCAGGTAGCTGATGCTATTTCTGGAAGCAGGCCTGGGGCAAGAAAAGATACTTTGGAAGCTTATCTTAAACGATTAGAAGAACTTGAAAACATAGCTAATTCATTTAAGGGCGTAGAAAAAGCTTATGCTATCCAAGCTGGCCGAGAAATTCGTGTTTTTGTTCAGCCAGAAGAAGTAGATGATTTAGAAGCTCATAAATTAGCTAAAAAAATTGCTGAACAAATCCATCAGGAATTAAAATATCCTGGAGAAATTAAAGTTAATGTAATTAGAGAAACAAGAGTAGTAGAATACGCAAGGTAATATAAATTAATGAAAATACTATTTTTTGGCGATATTGTTGGCCAACCAGGCCGCCAAGCTATTAAAGAAGTCCTGCCTAAATGGCAAAAAAAATATCAATTGGATTTGGTTATAGCTAATGGAGAAAACTCAGCTCATGGAAAAGGAATTACTGAAAAAGGTTTAAATGAGATTTTAGAAGCAGGTATTGACTTAGTTACATTAGGAGATCATACTTGGAGCCAAAAACAAGTTGTCTCACTTTTAGAAAACAAGGATCTGCCATTAATAAGACCTGCTAATTTTCCATCAGGGCTGCCTGGTCAAGGATATCGTTTAATTGAAATAAGAACTAAAAAAATTCTTGTAATTAATTTAATCGGTCGGGTTTTTATGAATGCAGATTATGATTGTCCTTTTAGAAAAGCTGATGAAATATTAGAAGACGAAGCTGAACAAGCAGATATCATCATTGTTGATTGGCATGCTGAAGCTACTGCAGAAAAAATCTGTTTGGGCTGGTATTTAGATGGACGGGTTTCTGCTGTTTTAGGCACTCATACTCATATCCCCACAGCCGATGAACAGATTTTGCCCAATGGCACTGCGTATATATCCGATGTTGGCATGGTTGGTCCAACAAATTCAAGTTTAGGCGCTAATAAAGAAGCTGCTATAGAAAACTTCATTAAGCAAACGGGTTTTAAATACGAAGTAGCGCAAGGGCCAGTTGAAATTAACGCTGTTTTAATAGAAACCGGACAAAAAGACAAAATTAAAAAAATACAAAGAATTCATGAGATAATTTCTGTTGATTAATTGAGTTATCCACAGGAAAGCTTGATAAAATAAGTAATAAAGCTAATATATAGGTGGAGGAAACAATAAAGGTCGAAAGTAAAAAATAAAGAAACTTAAAAATATGACTAAAGATGAATTAATTGAAGAAGTCGCCAAGGTCTGTGATTCAAAAAAACAGGCAGGCGATGTAGTCAATGCTGTTCTTGATACTATTACAAGCACTCTTTCTAAGGGTGGAGAAATTGTTATAACTGGCTTTGGCAAATTCAGCGTTTCAAAAAGAGCAGCTCGTATGGGAGTTAACCCACGAACTGGAGAGAAGATCAAAATCAAAGCTACTACAGTTCCAAAGTTTAAGGCAGGCAAAGCTCTTAAGGATGCTGTTAAATAGAACTGTTTTGCTTTCGAAAGTAATAATAAAATCCCGACTAAGTCGGGATTTTATTATTGCGCATACAACAAATCATTACTCCCTAAAATTTTGACTGAAAACATATTTTATAGTATTATTTAAAAGGAATTTAAAAAAATGGTCATAGTTAAAAACGAGGGAATAATTTTAAAGAAAACAAATCTTGAATTTGAAAATAAGAGTGTTTTAAACCCGGCCTGCATCCAGGTGGATGACATTACTCACATGTTCTACCGGGCAATTAATCATAACGATATTTCTTCCATAGGCTACTGCCAGTTGAAAAATAATAAAGTTGTAAAAAGACTTAAAGAGCCGGTTCTCTTTCCCGAATATGATTACGAAAAAAAAGGTGTAGAAGATCCCAGAATTACTCTTTTAGAGGGAATCTACTATCTTTTTTACACCGCCTATGACGGTAAAAACGCTCTCATTGCCTATGCCACAAGTAAGGATCTTGTCCATTTTGTCAAACAAGGCTTTATCTCGCCAAAAATCTCTTATGATGAAGCCGAAGACATTTTTCGCAGGTCAAAAGTAGGGGAGAGATATACTATTTTCGAGAAGTTATACAAAGAAAAAGAGGGCAAGGATATCTTACTGTTTGAAAAAGATGCTTCTCTCTTCCCCCAAAAATTCAACCATAAATTTGCTCTTCTCCATCGTATTCTGCCCGGAATCCAAATTATTTACTTTAATAATTTCTCTGAACTTACTGAAGACCGTTGGCGCGATTATTTCAAGAATTTAGGTGATTTTATTGTGCTTGATCCTCTCTTTTGGTTTGAAAACCGTAATATTGGCGGTGGTTGTCCCCCTATTGAAACAAAAGATGGGTGGCTTATTATCTACCATACGGTGGAGAATACCCCTTTTGGAAATATCTATCATGCCTCCGCTGCCCTGCTTGATCTCAAAAATCCCCTAAAAGTTTTGGGGAGATTAAAAGAACCTCTGTTTTCCCCAAAGGCTTCTTGGGAAAAAAGTGGTGTTACAAATAATGTTGTCTTTCCTACTGGAGCAGTAGTAAGAGATAAAAGACTTTATATTTATTATGGAGCTGCCGACAAATTAATCGCTGCGAAATCTATTGACCTCACAGAGCTATTGATTGAACTCAAAAAAGCCCTCTAAAACTATGAGTGCTAACCAGCAAAAAAAATCTTGGATCGTTTGTTTGGCCACCTTCCCGCCACGACAGTGCGGTATAGCTACTTTTACTGCTGATTTAACTAATGCGATTGATCAAATATTTGGACCGTTGATTAAGACAAAGATTATCGCGATGAATCTTACTGAAGTAAGTCATTTTCCTTATCCTAATAAAGTAATTTTCCAAATAAGCCAGTCTCGTGAAGAGGACTATGTTAATGTTGCCAACAGGCTCAACCAACTTAAAGAGGTAAAACTGGTCAATATTCAACATGAATTCGGTATCTTCGGAGGGGAATATGGTGCGCACCTGCTTCTCTTTCTGGCCAAACTTCAGAAACCTGTTGTTGTCACATTTCATACCGTTATTCCAGCTCCAGACGAAAAATTGCGTAACGTTGTCCAAGCTATAATGAAGTATTCGAAAGGAATAATCGTCATGACTCACTCCTCAAAGGAAATTCTCAAGAAGGATTATGGGTTAGATCCTGATCAAGTTCAAGTTATTCCTCATGGAATTCATCATGTTCCCTATAGAACCAGTGAGCGCGCCAAGTCTATCCTCGGCTTTTCTGGCAAATTAATTCTTTCAACCTTTGGTTTTCTTAGTCCTAGTAAAGGAGTTGAGTATGTAATTGAGGCTTTGCCAAAGGTAGTAAAAAAATTTCCTAATGTTCGATTCCTTATCGCTGGTATCACTCATCCTATTGTTGTGGAACAGGAAGGTGAAAAATACCGCAATTCTCTTATTAAAAGAGTTTACGAACTTGGCTTAAGCGACTGTGTTTATTTTTACAATACCTATTTTAATTTAAATAACCTCTTTAGATTTTTAGAGGCTACCGATGTTTATCTTTCCACCTGCCTAAATCCAAACCAGGCTGTCTCTGGCACTTTGTCTTATGCTCTGGGCAGCGGTCGTCCAGTAATATCCACCGCCTTTACCCAAGCCCAAGAAGACATTACAGATGAGGTCGGCATATTGATTGATTTCAAAAACCCGCCAGCTTTCACCACTGCTATTATTAAATTATTGGGCAATGATCAGTTACGTCTACAAATGGACAAAAACGCTTATTTTCGTACAAGGCATATGACATGGGAAAATGTTGCTCTTTCCTACCTAAAATATTTCTCGCAATTTGTGCCAGAGCTAACCATGAGGCAAAAAAAACTTCCACCCATAAAGCTGGCGCATTTGGTTAAATTGACTGATATTTTTGGCATTATTCAGTTTGCCAAGCTTATTGAACCAGATCTTTCTTCTGGATATACATTAGATGATAATGCCCGAGCATTAATCGTTGCCACTCTCTATTATAAAAAATTTATGACTTCCTCTTCATTAAAGCTTGTTTCTAGATATCTAAATTTCCTTTATCAGGTAGTCAAACCAGATGGTTATTTTGATAACTATGTCAATTCAAACCGCGCTATTGATAAGCAAAGAAATATCCGGGAAAATTCAGAAGATCCCAGCGCCAGAGCGCTATATGCTCTTGCCTTAGTTTCGACTACTAAGCAAATTCCCAAACGAATAAGAGATCAAGCCCATTCTCTCTTTGAAAAATGTTTTCAGAAAAACATTGCTTTCTCCTCGCCTCGCGCTATCGCTTTTTACATTAAAGCTCTTAACTGTTTACTTTCTAAATGGAAAGAGCCCAATACTCTCGTTGTATTAAGGTACTACTGTGAACAACTCATGACTTTGTATAAAAAGAGTCACTCGCCAGACTGGGAGTGGTTTGAGCATTATTTAACATATTCAAATGCTATCCTACCAGAAGCACTCATCCTCGGATACAAAATAACCGGAGAGAGAAGATATCTCGAAGTGTCTGAAAAAACCCTCAACTTTTTAATTAAGCATACCTTTAAGGATGGCATGTACATTCCTATTGGCCAAAGTGGCTGGTTTCTTAAGGGGATGGCAAGACAGTATTTTGACCAACAGCCAGAAGATGTTGCTGCCACAGTAGAAGTTCTTAACACAATGTTTCAGGTAACAAACAAGAAACATTACAAAGAATTAGCGAACGTTGCATTTAACTGGTTTCTAGGTGATAATATTCTTGAACAGGTTGTATATGATCGGACCACTGGAGGATGTTATGATGGGGTTGGGGAAAAATTTATTAATCTTAACCAGGGTGCCGAATCTACTATTTCTTATCTTTTTGCCCGTCTTTCTTTTGAGGAATAAATTCAATACTTCCTGTAAAAAATAATTTTAAAGATAATTATGAAAAATAAAAACAAAACAATCTTAAAACCTTGGGGTAAATATATTATTCTAGAAAAGAAACAAGAATACTGGATCAAAAAATTATTTGTGCGCAAAGGGGCAAAAATAAGTCTTCAAAGCCATAAAGACCGATTTGAAATTTGGATAGTGCTTTCTGGAGGAGTTGAAGTTATTAAAGGAAATTCGCGTTTTAAGCTTAAGGAGGGAGAATTTTTAAAAATAGATAAAAATGAGAAACATAGAATAACTGGACTTAAAGAATCATGGATTCTTGAAGCGGCATTTGGTCATATGCGAGAAAATGATATTATTCGCTTCAAAGATGATTACGGACGAATTAAATAAACCCTTAGAAGAATTAATAGTATAATAAAATCCCGATTAAATCGGGATTTTATTATACTATGGAGCGGGTAGAGGGAGTCGAACCCTCGTCAACAGATTGGAAATCTGTGATAATAGCCACTATACGATACCCGCATACTTATGTCGGGGTGACAGGATTCGAACCTGCGATCTCTCGCTCCCAAAGCGAGTGCCTTAGCCGCTAGGCTACACCCCGATTATTTTATATATTACCTCAAAACAAACAACGAGTCAATCTTATAAATTAAACTTGTTTTTTTTATGCCTAAGTTATGATATACTTTAAGCGATGTTGGAACAATTAAATTTTATTAAACAGTGCCGCAAATATGATTTGACTCTTTGGCAATGTCCTAATTTTTTGATTATTATAATCGGATTAGTTACTATCATAGCAATGCTTGGCACTTACGCTGTTGCTATTGAATATGCCCAACCAGAAATAGTCGCTTTAATTGTTATTGGCGTAACAGCTATCTTGTTTATTATCGGCTATCTTGTTCTTCAAAGTTTTGAAAAATTAGCGCAGGCAAATCGAATGAAATCTGAATTTGTAAGCATTGTTTCTCATCAATTAAGAACTCCTTTGACTAGTATTAAATGGACGCTTAATCTAATGATGCTCAAAGAAAAAGATTCCCTGACCAAAGAACAATTAGAAAAATTAATAACGATTAAAGAGAGCAATCAGAGAATGGTCAATCTAGTCAATGACTTGCTTAATATTTCTCGGATTGAACAAGGACAATTAAATCTTAAGCCCGAAAAGATTTCTTTAGAGAAAACAATTCAAGATTTAATAAAAGAATACAGCGCCTTAGCTAAAGCTAGTAATATTGAATTTTCTCTAAAATCAGAATTCTTGCCTTTAGTTCTAATTGATAAACAAGGAATAGAATTAATTCTTCGCAATTTAATAGATAACGCAGTTAGATATACTAAAGGCAAAGGATTGATTAAAATTAAGCTGATTAAAAAAAATAATTCAGTTAGATGTGAAATTCAAGACAGTGGAGTGGGTATTCCAAACAAAGACAAAAGAAAAATATTCCAAAAATTCTTCCGCAGTCAAAATATCATGAAATATCAAACTCAAGGAACTGGATTAGGTCTGTTTATCGCTAAATCTGTTATTAACGCCTCTAAGGGCAGCATAGGATTCCAAAGCCAAGAAAACAAAGGATCTACTTTTTGGTTTGAATTGCCAATAAAAAAAACATTAAAACAAAAAATATTAAAACATCAAAACAAAAAACATTAAAACATCAAAACAAATTTGTTTTTATGTTCTAGTGTTCTAGTGTTTTTATAATTTCATGAAAACCATATTATTTATCGAAGACGAACCTACTTTGCAAAAAGCAATCAGTCAGTTTTTAGAAAAGAAAGGATATAAAATTAAAAGCGCCTTAGATGGAGAAATTGGACTGGCCATGGCTAAAGAGTTCAAACCAGATTTGATTCTTCTAGATTTAATCCTGCCTAAAAAGGATGGATTTGAGGTTCTTAAAGAGATTAAAGAGAATAACGAAATCAAACACATCCCGGTTATTGTTCTAACTAATTTAGAAGAAAGCTCTGACATAGAAAGGGTTCTTTCTTTTGGGACAACTACATACTTAGTTAAAGCAAATTATGAATTAGAAGAAATAGTTAAAAAAATAGAACAAATTCTCGGATCATAAAATGAGAATTGACGATTTACAATTAAAAACATTTATTATAGATACTGGGCTAGTGAGCAAGGAAAAACTGGCTAAGGTGGAAGAACAAGCAAAAGAAGCCAAACAGAAATTGGTTAAATTTTTAATTAAGGAAAAGATAATCAGCCAAGAACAATTAAGCAAACTCCAAGCATATATACTAGGCATCCCTTTTGTTAATTTAGAAAAAGAAAAAATCCCTAAAGAAATTCTTCAAATTATTCCTGAACCGATTGCTCGAAGGCATAATATCGTTGCTTTTCGCAAAAAAGACAAAAATTTGGAAATAGCCATGCTTGATCCAGATGATTTGCAAATGATTGAATTTATCAAAAAGAAATCTGACCTTAAAATTTTGCCTCGTTTAACTACTTCTAACAGCATTAAAAACGCTCTAAAACAATATCAAAAAAGTTTAGAAGCTGAATTTGGGGACTTAATAAAAAAAGAAAGTGAAATTATTTCTTCTGGAAGAATTATTGAAAATGAGTTTGCCTCTAGTGGGAAAGAAAGTAAAGAAGATTTGGAAAAAGCGGCTGAACAGCTCCCAATTATTAAAATAGTTGATACTCTTTTAAAACATGCCATTTTACAACAGGCATCGGATATTCATATTGAACCATTGGAAAAAGAAATAGTAGCTCGTTATCGCATTGATGGTATTCTCCATGACACCATGACTTTGCCAAAAAAAATACACTCTGGCGTTGTTGCCAGAATCAAAGTGTTATCTAATTTGAAATTAGATGAACATCGTTTACCGCAAGATGGCCGTTTCAAAATTGAAACAGGAGATTACAAAATTTCTTTCCGGGTCTCTATTTTACCGGTCTATGATGGAGAAAAAGTTGTTCTGCGGCTTCTGCCCGAAGATGCTAAAGGATTAACTCTGGAGAAATTAGGCCTAATGAGCAAGGTTCTGGAAAAAGTGCATCATAACATTAAAAAACCCAATGGCATGATTCTTGTTACTGGACCAACTGGATGCGGCAAAACAACTACTCTTTATACAATTATTGATATTCTTAATGAGCCAGGTGTAAATATTTCTACTGTTGAAGACCCGATTGAATATCAAATGCCTAGAATTAACCAAACACAGGTCAAACCTAAAATTGGCCTTACTTTTGCTAATGGATTGAGGTCTTTGGTGCGGCAAGATCCAGATATTATTATGGTAGGCGAAATCAGAGACAATGAAACAGCAAGCCTGGCAATTAATGCCGCTTTAACCGGACATTTAGTGCTTTCTACTCTGCATACCAATAGCGCGGCTGGCGCTTTCCCTCGTTTAATTGACATGCAAACCGAACCTTTTTTAATTGCTTCAACAATTAATTTAATTATTGCGCAACGATTAGTCCGCCGACTTTACCCAGAAACAAAAGAAAAATACAAACTTAATTCTGCTGAAATTAAAAGTATTGAGAATGAAATTGATTTAACAAAAATTCTTGAAACCTTAAAAAAAGAAAAAATTGTTAAACCAAAAGACAATTGGTCAAATATAGAATTTTATCGACCAGGCAAGAATAAATCTGAAGAATGTCCTGATGGATATAAGGGGAGAATTGGCATTTATGAAATCCTTGAAATTAATGATGAAATCAAAGATCTAATTATTAAAGAAGCTACAGCTGGACAAATTGAAGAACAAGCTAAAAAACAAGGCATGTTAACCATGCTTGAAGATGGTTTTATCAAAGCAGTCCAAGGATTGACCAGTATTGAGGAAATCTTAAGAGTAACCAAAGAGTAATTTGAAATTTACAATTTAAAATTTGAATTGAATTTTTAATGAATTAATTATTTAATTTTAAATTAAGATATTAAAAATTGATTGAAAATTTCAAATTTCAAATTTCAAATTTAAATCGTGCCTTCTTACTTATACACAGCTAAAGACAAAAAAGGCCGCACACAAGCTGGCCATTTACAAGCAACTGACCAACGCGAATTGGCCGCTTTTTTGCGTAATAAAGAATTAGTTTTAATATCAGCTGAAACAGCTGATGCTAAAGAAGAATCTGCTGATAAATTTAGCCAAAAAGCAATTTATGTTTGGCGAAAACTTAGCCGTGTTTCTCTGGTTGAAAAAATGGTATTTAGTCGGCATTTGTCTATAATGATTGAATCTGGCCTTTCTCTTACTCAAGCCCTACAAGTTTTATCCGAACAGAGTAAAAGCCCAAAATTTAAAAAAATTATTAATCAAGTTGAAGAAAATATCCGTCAAGGTGAATCTTTTGCTAATTCTTTAGCAAAACATCCTAAAGTTTTTAACGAATTGTACGTTAATATGATTAAAGTTGGCGAAACAGGAGGCAATCTCAATGAAACGCTTAAAATACTATCTGAACAAATGAGAAAAGATCATGAACTAATCAGCCGAGTCAGGGGAGCTATGATGTATCCAGCTGTTATTGTTATAGCTATGGTTGGCATTGGTATTTTAATGATGGTTATGGTTGTTCCTAAATTAACTTCTATCTTCAGCGAAATTAATATGGACTTGCCATTAAGCACACAAATGATTATTGTATCAAGCAATTTTCTTAGAAACAATATTATTTTAGCAACAGTTATTCTTATTGTCCTTGTTATCCTTATTAAATTCTCTCTAAAAATTAAAACAGTCAAACAAGGCCTTAGTAAGACATATCTTCTACTTCCTGTTTTTGGTTCTTTAATTCAAAAGATTAATTCAGCCCGCTTTGCTAGAACTTTCAGCTCTCTTATTGAAAGTGGTTTGGGCATTGTTGAGTCCTTACAAATTGTTGCCGGAACATTGGGCAATATTCGTTTTAAAGAATCTCTTTTTGACGCGGCTCAACAAGTGCAAAAAGGGAAACCACTGAGCCAGATTCTGATAAAATACGAAAAGCTTTATCCTCCAATGGTAATTCAGATGATCGCAGTTGGAGAAGAAACGGGCAATTTGGCTGATATATTAAAAAATATGGCTGATTTTTATGAAGAAGAAATCGATAATATCACTAAAAATCTATCTTCAATTATTGAACCAATAATCATGGTTGTTATTGGCGCAGCTGTTGGTTTTTTTGCTATTTCAATGATTCAGCCAATGTATTCTATGATGGAAGGAATTTAATCATGAAAAACAAAGGTTTTAGCTTGATTGAGATTTTAATAATTATTGCTATTATCTCTCTTTTAATAGGAACAAGCATTGTTAGTTATCGTTTTTTTGAAAAAGGCACAGAATTAGAAAGCGCTGCTCAAAACATTCTGTTTACTCTAAAATTGGCGCAAACTAAGACTCTTGCTTCTGAAGATGCTTCAGTATACGGAGTCCATTTTGAAAACAATAAATATATTTTATTTAAAGGAGAAATTTACCAAAAAGGATCTGCTGATAATAAGATTTATCAATTGCCTAATCGTTTAGAAATTCATAACATTGATTTAACTAATGAAGCAAGTAGTACTGTTTTCCAACGGATTGATGGAAAAACTGACCAAAGCGGCGCTATTGGATTAAGAATAATTTCTCAACCAGACAAAGTTAAAACTATAACTATTCAATCGTTTGGCCAAATTGAGTTAGATGCCAATTTAAATGAATGTTGCATTACTAACCGTTTAGCTGATAACAGGCATCTCCATTTGAATTTAGGCTGGGGTATCCAAAATTCTATTACTTTGACATTGCACTTCTCAGATGTGCCTGAAAAAACTGTTGATATTGGTATGGTTGACTATTTTAACCCAGACAAAACTGAATTTGACTGGTCAGAGACAATCGATGTTAATGGGCAAAACCAAGAACTGCATATCCATACCCATTTTTTGAACGAATTTAATACAATTTTATGTATCCATCGGGATAGAACTGAAAATAACAAGCCACTCCAACTTTTAATAGACGCTAAAGATATTATTTCTTACACAACTGAAGGAGAAATCTCTGTTGGCGTTTATGGAGGAACTGTAGAAGTCCAATGAAAAATAATCTTTATTCTAAACAAAAAGGAATTGGCATAATTGAAGTAATTGTCTGTCTGACTATCATTTCTATTACTTTCTGGACTTTTTTTGCTTTAATTAAATATAATTTAAAAATTCAGGAACACAGCCAAGCACAAACAGAAGCTATTAATTTAGCTTCTGAAACTATCGAAGCTATTCGTAGTATCAGAGACGAGAATTGGGATAATTTTGCTTCTTTATCTTTAGAAACAAAATATTATCCTGTTGTTTCAGAAAACAAATGGACTTTTGTTTCAACTAATCCTGGTTTAATTAATGGAGTCTATAATCGCTGGGTTATCTTAGAAAAAGTTTATCGAGATGCTAATGATGATATTAATTCTTCAGGCATTGAAGATGTTCAAACTAAGAAAGTAACTGCTATTGTTGAATGGACTGATCGAGATAGAACAAAACAAATTAATTTAACTACTTATTTGACTAATTGGATTAATTAAATATGGAGAAAAAAGGGTTTACTTTAATTGAATTACTTATTTATATAACTACTTTTGTTATTATAACAATTATTCTTACTCTATTTGTTTTTAATTTAATTAAAGTCCAAACAAAAATAAGAATCAGCAAAGAAGTTTTAGAGAACAGCCAACGAGCTATGGATATAATGCTCTGGCAGATCAAACATGCCAAAAATATTTATAGCCCAACCAGTGTTTTTGAAAGTCATCCAGGACAACTTAGCTTAGAAACAGAGAAAAACACGCCTGAAGGTGAAGAAATAACTTATCTTGATTTTTATCTAGATGAAAATAGCAGGCTTTGTCTAAAAACAGAAGGGAACGAAGCAGAACCTTTGATTTCAGAAAATATTAAAATAAATAATCTAGTTTTCAGCCGTCTGATAAATGATAATACTGAATCAATAAGAATTGAGATGTCAGCTATTTATAATATTCCAAGTGAAAAAATTGCCTATCAAGCAACTACTACTTTAATTTCTTCAACCAATTTACGCAATGATTAAAATAATAAATTCTATAAAACAAGAAAAAGGAGCTGCCTTGCTGTTAAGTATTATTTCTATTTTATCAGTCAGTTTGATTATTGGCTTAGGGTTAAGCTCTTTAAGTTTTAATAGTTTGATTAGCGCCCAGAATAAAATTAAATCCATTGAAAGCTATTATGCAGCTGAAGCAGGAATCGAAGATAGCCTGCTTCGCTTAAAAAATGGAATGCAGTTCTCTAGTCCGAATAGCTTAACTGTTGAAGATGGTTCAGCCGTCGTAGAAGCATCAGACTTAATTGGCGGTTCGCAGACCATTACTTCGCAAGGCAATGTTGATAACCGAATTAGAAAATTAGCTGTTACTTATAGTATTACTAGTGATGAAGTAAATTTTTTCTATGGAGCTCAAGTTGGAGAAGGTGGAATTGTAATGGGTAATAATAGTAAAATTGAAGGAAATGTATTTTCTAATGGCAGTATAAGCGGAGGCGGGGAAATAACTAACATAGTTACTGTAGCTAATAACGGAAATAAAATTGAAGACATAACTGTAGGAGAAGATGCTTATGTGTATTCTTGCAGCAATGCTAATATTGAAGGAACTCTTTATTCTGTTTCTGGAGGAACTATTGAAAACTGTGATTACGATGATATAGAAATTTTAGATAACGAGATTGAACCTAAAGATATGCCAATTTCTGAAGAACAAATAAATGAATGGAAAGATGATTCAATACTTGGAGGAACTATTTCTGGAGATTATACAATTACTGAATCAGAATCTCTTGGACCAATAAAAATAACTGGTGATTTAAGCATTGGGATTAGCGCTGCTTTAAATATAACTGGCATTATTTATGTACAGGGAAATGTTACTATTAACAATAATGCAATAATTCAATTAGATAGTAACTTTGGTTCGTTGAGTGGAATGATTATTAGTGACGGAAAAATTAAAATTAATAATAATGTCAATGTCCAAGGATCGGGCGAACAAGGAAGCTTCTTAATGATGCTTTCTACTAATAGCTCCACAGATTTAAACGATCCAGCTATTGATCTATATAATAATGCTGAAGGAGCTATTTTTTATGCGTCAAATGGTGTAATTTATTTACATAATAATATGAACATACGCGAAGCAACAGCATATAAATTAGCCATGGATAATGGAGCAATAATTAGCTACGATGTTGGATTAGAAAATATTAATTTCAGCAGCGGACCAGGAGGCAGCTGGCAAATTGAAAATTGGGAAGAAATAGAGTAGCATAGATAACATATGGATATACTTTCTACGCTCAATCAAAAACAAAAACAAGCGGTCACCATTACGAGGGGGCCGGTTTTAGTTATTGCCGGCCCTGGATCAGGCAAAACTAGATGCTTAACTCACCGCATTGCTTATCTAATTCAACAAAATATATCGCCTAGAAACATTTTAGCAGTTACTTTTACCAATAAAGCGGCTGAAGAGATGAAACAAAGGGTTAAAAAGCTTTTAAATTTTTCTAATCAAATATCTTTGCCTGATATCGGCACCTTTCACGCTATTTGCTTACGAATTCTACGAAGAGGAATAGACAAGATAACTAATTCCAAATATGGGAAAAACTTTATTATCTACGACGAAAAAGATCAGCTTTCTTTAATTAAGAAAATGCTTGAAGAATTGCAAATTAATCCTGATCAATTTAAGCCAGGATTTGTCAGAGAAATGATCTCTCGAGCCAAAGATGAATTAATTGATTATCAAACATATCAAGAACAATCTCAAGAATATTTTCCTGAAACCATTTCTAAAATTTATCAAGCATACCAAAAAGCCCTTGAAAAAGCCAACGCTCTTGATTTTGACGACTTAATTATGCTGACAGTCCAGCTTTTTCAGAAACAACCAGCTCTTTTAGAAAAATATCAAAACAAATGGCAGTATATTTTAGTTGACGAAGCCCATGATACAAATTTAAGCCAATACACTTTAACTAATTTATTAGCAGAAAAACATAAAAACCTTTGGTTTATCGCTGATACTGACCAATCAATTTATTCATGGCGCGGAGCTGATTTTAGAAATATCCTTAATTTTGAAAAAAAATATCCAGAAGCAAAAATTATCCTTTTAGAACAAAATTATAGATCTACTAAAAATATTTTAACAGCTAGTCATCATATTATTAACAAAAATACTCAACGTAAAGAAAAAAAACTTTGGACTAATAATCCTCAAGGACCTTTAATAAGTATTATTGAAACAAATAATGAAAAAGAAGAAGGAAATTTTATTATTGATGAAATAATTAATTTGTCTCAATCATCTCCTTTTAAATTTCAAGACATAACTGTTCTTTATAGAACTAATGCTCAGTCACGAGCCGTGGAGGAAGCTTTCTTAAAGGCTAATTTCCCTTATAAAATAATTGGAACGGTCAGATTCTATGAGAGAAAGGAGATTAAAGATATTTTGGCCTATTTAAAATTTATTACTAATCCAAATGATTTAATTAGCTGTCAAAGAATCATTAATACGCCTCCACGCAGATTAGCTCGATATGCTAAAAATTTGTCTCAAGATAAAAAAGATTCTTATCTTGAAAAATTCTATAAAACAATGGACGATTTCCGTCAAATTAGCCTGGAAAAACCATTAACTAAATTAATAAAAAAAATTATTAGAAAAACTGATTATGAAAAATACATAAAAAGTTATTTATCTTCGAAATTTTCTTTTGACAAAGAAGGAGATCAGCGCTGGGAAAATGTCCAGGAATTGCTTACTGTAGCCAATAAATATGACGAGTTAAAACCAGGAATTGGATTAGAAAAATTCTTGGAAGAAATAGCTTTATTAAGCAGCAGCGACGAAGTAGAAACAAATAAAAATCTGGTTAATTTAATGACCTTGCATTGCGCCAAGGGATTAGAATTTCCTGTTGTTTTTATTGTTGGCTGCGAAGAAGGAATATTCCCTCATTCAAGAAGTTCCCTTGACCCTGCGCAAATGGAAGAAGAAAGACGGCTTTGCTATGTTGGTATTACGCGCGCTAAAGAAAAAACTTATTTTTGTTTTACTCGTCAACGCCAATTATGGGGACAAACCATGGCTAATCCGCCTTCTCGTTTTTTAGCTGATATTCCAGAAGATCTAATTGAATTTAGGGAGTATTGAACATATGGATGAAACACAAATTAAAAAATTGCTTCAAAAATATAATATTAGACCCAATAAACGAATGGGGCAGAATTTTTTAATTGACAAAGAAGTTCTAGAAAAAATTATTAACACAGCTGATTTAACTAAAGACGATACTGTTTTAGAAATTGGGTCTGGATTAGGCACTCTTACTAAAAAACTTGCCGAAGAGGCAAGGAAAGTTATTACAATAGAAAAAGACAAACAAATAGTAGAAGCGCTAAAAGAAATTTTGGGGGGTTATAAGAATGTAGAAATTATTCAAGGCGATGTTCTGGATCTTCTGGGGGCAGCCCCCAGTATTCTGGGGGCAGCCCCCAAAATAGTATCCAACATTCCATATTATCTTACTTCGCCTTTAATCCGAATGTTTCTAGAATTAGAAAACCAACCAAAAGAAATAATTCTTTTAATTCAAAAAGAAGTAGCTGAAAGAATCTGCGCTGAACTGCCTAAAATGAATTTATTGGCTATTTCTGTCCAATTTTATAGCAAACCAGAAATTATTTCTTATGTTTCCAAAAGCTCTTTCTGGCCAGAACCAAAAGTTGATTCTGCTATTATTAAAATTGCAAATATTAGAAAACCAGAAAATATTAATATTAAAAAGTTTTTCAAATTAGTTAAAGCTGGATTTTCTCATCCAAGAAAACAGTTAGCTAATAATTTATCTAAAAAACTGAATTTAGACAAAGAACAAATAAAGAGAGCCCTGGCTGAATGTAATTTGAACATTCAAGCCAGAGCTCAAAATTTGTTGGTTAAAGATTGGGAATCCCTTTCTAAAAAACTTCTTTAGAAAGGGATTTTTTTATTTATGTTTGAATCTCATTTCCCAGGGAACAATCCCCAAGAAACTTCCAGTCCACTTGTCTGGGTGTCCCCATGGAGGCAATCTCCATCCAGATGGTCCGAATTCTATTCGGTCCGCAAAGACCCGGCCGTTATAAGTCCTGACTTGGCCATCAAGATTTACCCTGGCCTCTCTTTGTCCAACAAACCAATCTAATTGGCCTGTTCGAGGATCATATTCCCGATAAGCATAGGCCATAAACCTAAATTCGCCGAAACTTGGACTGGCCCATCCTAACGGACGGGTTCGTTTTATAATAATCTCCGTTCCAGGACTCAAAAGAACATTTCCTTGTCCTGGACAGATTTTAATATAATACGGACTTTGATTTTGGACTAGGATGTATTTATACGCTTCCTGTCCTGGCCCCGCTTGCCAGTTTATCGGATTATTAGCGCCAATGTGACGAGTAGGGACAATAGCACATCCACTTGCTAAAAACAGCATAACAGCCGAAAGTAAAATCATCCTTTTCATGGTACATCCTCCTTTTTTTTGATATGTTTGATAATTTGTAAAACAACTTGTTCTTATTATACCATTCTTTAAATAAACTTGTCAAGGGTTTGTGGTAATGTGTACACACATATTGCACTTTTAAATAAATGGTATCATTAGGGCATATGAGTAAAATTATGCCCAACAATGAAATAGAAGAACGCTATCGCTGGATAGGACCAATAGTTGA
>JABMPX010000018.1 GCA_013203625.1 Parcubacteria group bacterium
ATCATATTTTTTCTGATTATGTTTTCTAAATCAATTTTAATCTTTTTAAAATATATGTCAAGCCACCTCGCGGATTTGAACCGCGAACCTACGGTTTACAAAACCGTTGCTCTGCCATTGAGCTACCTCGGCTTAGGATTACTTTATATTTACTCTTTCTAATTCCTTTAAAATTTCTTTTACTTTTTTATCTTTTGAACCCAGCTTAACTGCCATTTCTAATGAATTTTTAGCATCAAGATAATTATGCTGTTTCCAATAAAGCAGTCCTAAGAATTTATAAGCAGTGATATTTTTAGGATCCTCGATAATTAAATTAATCCATTTTTGCTCTTCTTTGATTGGTTTTTTTAATTCGCTAATTGAGAGATCGTCTTCTTCTTGCTCTATTTTATTTTCAACTTCTTCTTTGTTTATTTTAATAGAAATTCCATCCTTTGTTTTGTTTAACAAACTTTCTTCCATTTTTTGTTTTTTTATGTCCCTCTGCTTAATCCATTCTCTTGATTTCTGCGACATTATCTGCGACCTGCCTCTTAGCCAATTAATCCATCTGCCTAATAAGTTTTCTATTTTTAAAAATACTATTTTGATACGCCGTAAAAACTTTTCCAAATAAACCATTAAATTAAACCAGTACTGCTTATAATTAATCTCCCGCATTTTTTGAATAATCCCCTTTTTTCTAGCTAAAATAATCATTTCCTCTTCTGATAAATTAGCCAAAATTGGAATCTTGCGAAAAATAATGATTCCTAGCCCAACTAAGGAAAAAGCAATTAAAAAATAGAGAATAAAATTTAACATATTTTTTAAATTTCTATTCTAACAAATTTGCCTATTTTAACATTCTCCCCTATTTTACCAACAAATTCACTTATTAAATCCTGAATAGTTTTTTGTTCATCTTTAATAAAAGGTTGAGATAAAAACTCTTCTAAATTCTGGGGATTTGTTGCAGCAATATGCATTGCCAAATCATGAGCTAATTTCTTAAATTCTTCATTTCTGGCTACAAAATCAGTTTCGCAGTTTAGTTCTAAAATAACTCCTACTTTACTATTGTTATGAATATACGCTTCGATCAATCCTTGTTTAGTTTCTCTTTCTGATTTTTTAACTGCTTTTTCAGCTCCCTTTTTTTCTAAAATTTTCATGGCTTCTTTTTCATCTCCATCAGCTTTTCCTAAGGCTGTTTTACATTCCATTATTGAAAAACCTGTTTTTTCACGAAATTGTTTAATTTGCTCTGCTGTTATCATGAATTTAAAAACTATTTTAATGCTTTAACTATTGTTCCTAAAATTAATTTTAAAGATGAAATAGCATCATCATTAGCTGGAATTGGATAATCAATAATTGTTGGATCAGCATTTGTATCACATAAGCCAATAATTGGAATATTTTTCATTCTGGCTTCTTTTACAGCCAATCTTTCTTTATGAGTGTCTATTACTAATAAAGCATCTGGCAATTTCGTAATTTTATTAATACCGCCAAATTGTCTTTTTAATTTTTGCAATTCAACATCAAATTCATGCTGTTCTTTTTTTGTATATTTTTTCAACTCTCCAGTTTTCTTTTTATTCTCTAAATCCCGAAAATGTTTCAAACGCTCGGAAATAACTTTAAAATTAGTCAAAGTTCCGCCAATCCATCTTTCGTTTATATAGGGCATTCCACATTCTTCAGCTGATTCACGGGTAATTTCCTTAGCAGCAACTTTTGTTCCAACAAAAATAATTATTCCTTCTTTTTCTTTAATCTCTTGAAGAAAAATTAAGGCTTTTTTAAATTCTTCCCGCGCTTTCTCTAAATCAATAATATGCACATTATTCCGAACAGTAAAAATATACGGCTCCATTTTAGAGTTCCACCTAGATGACCTATGCCCAAAATGAACTCCTAATTTTAACATCTCTTCTGGACTGGGAAGTATTTTCTCTACGTCTTTCCCTTTTTTGGAGACAATTTTTTTACTTTTGGCAATTTTTGGGGTTTTTTTACTAGATTTTTTTTCTTTTATCATAATTCAAATACTTACACAAATCATAAAATTAAGCAACAAAAATATTGCTCATGCCTATGATGATTGATGCTTTATATTAATACTACTAAAAACTAGTATAACATATTTCAAGATTAAGACAATATCTTGCCTATTCTTATTTAATTTGTTATGATAAAAACAATGAAAAAAGATATACACCCTAAATATTATCCTAATGCCAAAGCTAAATGCACTTGTGGCGCTGTTTTTGAAACTGGTTCAACCAAGCCTGAATTAGAAACAGAAATCTGTTCTGCCTGTCATCCTTTTTACACTGGGAAAGAAAGAATTATTAAAACAGGCCAGGTAGAAAAATTCAAAGAAAGAATGGCTAAAAGAGATTCTAAATCAGGATTAAAAGCTAAGAAAAAGAAAAATGAATAAAGGAGTTATTATAGAAATCAGAGCTGGCGCTGGCGGAGACGAAGCAGCTCTTTTTGCAGCTAATCTTTTCCGAATGTATTCACGTTTTGCTGAAAAACAGGGTTGGTCAAAAAGTTTAATTAATAGCCATGCTACTGGGTTAAATGGCTATAAAGAAATTGTTTTTGAAATAAAAGGCGAAGAGGTCTATGAAAAATTAAAATATGAAGCTGGAGTTCATCGAGTCCAACGTATTCCAACTACGGAAAAATCAGGCAGAGTTCATACCTCTACAGTTTCAGTAGCGATTATGCATCAAGCAACTGAAACAGAAATTCATATTAATCCAAACGACATTAGAACCGATGTTTTGCGCTCTTCTGGACCAGGTGGTCAAAATGTTAATAAAATTGAATCAGCTGTTAGAATCACGCATTTGCCTACTGGATTAGTCGTTAGCTGTCAAGATGGAAGATCTCAACAGCACAATAAAGAACAAGCTATGCAAGTTTTACGATCTCGTCTTCTAGCCAAAAAAAGAGCTGAAGAATTATCTGAACGAGGAGATGAAAGGCGCGAGCAAATAGGCACAGCTGATCGTTCTGAAAAAATTCGCACTTATAATTTTCCGCAAAATAGGATTACTGACCATCGCATTAAAAAATCCTGGCATAATCTGGATAAAATCATTGATGGCGATTTAAATCAAATCATTAAAAATTATGACAAAAAGAATTTTTAGCGGCATTCAGCCAACTGGCTCAGCGCATATAGGCAATTATTTAGGCGCAATTAAAAACTGGGTTGAATTACAAAACCAATACGACTCTGTTTTTTGTATTGTTGATTTGCACGCTTTAACAAATCCTGAAGCAGCTAATCAAATGCAGAAGAAAATTTTCGATTCAACAACTACTCTTTTAGCTGCTGGTATTGACCCTAAAAAATGTATTCTTTTTGTCCAATCCCATGTTCATGAGCATACAGAATTAACATGGCTTTTAAATACAATTACTCCTATTGCGGAATTAGAAAGAATGACCCAATTTAAGGAAAAATCCAAACATTTAAAACAAAGCATAAATATGGGACTTTTTGATTATCCAGTTCTGATGGCAGCTGATATTCTTCTTTATCATACTAATGTTGTTCCAGTTGGCGAAGATCAGAGACAACATGTTGAATTAGCGCGAATAATTGCGCGAAAATTTAATAATCAGTTCAACAAAACTTTCATTCTTCCAGAACCCCTTATTTATAAAAGCAGCGCCAGAATAATGTCTTTAGCTGATCCAACTAAAAAAATGTCTAAAAGCATTCCACATGGCTGTTTAGAATTAACTGATTCGCCTGCTTTAATTAAAGAAAAAATCAAGAAAGCTGTTACTGATTCTGGAAATGAAATAAAATACAGTCCCAAAAAGCCAGCTGTTGTTAATTTAATGACTATTTACGCATCTTTTTCTAAATTATCTTTTGATCAGATTGAAAAGAAATACAAAGGCAAAGGATACGCTCAATTTAAAGATGATTTAGCTAAAATAATTATTAAAGAATTAAAACCTTTCCAAGAAAAGAAAAAAGCTCTGGATAAAAAACCAGAACAAATTAGAAAAATTCTTGAGAACGGAGCTAAAAAAGCTCAATCCATTGCTCAGAAAAATCTTAAAGAGATTAAACAGAAAATGGGGTTATTGTAATTAATATAAGGCCGTGCCTTGAGAGTTTCGACAGGTTTGATCTCGAAAGTAGTGATCTTGCGAAGCAAGGTCACGCTTGAGAGGTCGAATCTGTAGAAACAAGTCTGACCAGGCGCGGCCTTTCTCGCACAACCTTGCTACGCAAGGATGTTGCTCTTTAAGGCCGTGCCTGAAAATAATCAAGCAAAAATTCCACTAAATATAAATTTTAATATTTACAACTCTAAACATTCTTTAAATTCCGGATAAAGCTCAAAAAAATCATCATCAATAATTGACGCGCTCTTATTAATCGGCACATAGCAATAATTAATAATTTTTTGAAGATATCTCGCTGATACTGGACCGTATTCATAAGATATTTCTGTAGTATTATTAAGATTCATAATAGAAACCTTTGTCGGTTTGATATAATCCTTATTGCCGCAACATCCTTTAAAATATCCAACTATTTCTGGAAATTGTTCTGCTAAATCTCCCCACCATTTTTTAGCTGTTTCTATGTCAGGAGCGCAATTAGGTCCATCAGGAGTATGCGGAGCTCCTCCTGCTCGAGCTAAAACATAAATCTCTTCATCTTTTAATCCAAACGAATGTCCAAATAAATGAGCAAAAAGAAGTCCGTGAACCGTTTTTTCAAGATTATTTTCCAGTAAAACAGGCACACTGAAAAAAATTCCTCCATTATCCGCTCTCACAAGATTAGCCCATGACTGAAATTCCTGCCGTGAAAGAACCACCAATTTAAATCTTTCTAGAGATAGATTATTCAAATAATTATTAATATCTTCTTTACAGCGTAAAACTGGCTTTCTTTCATCTTTTGTTTTTATATAGCAAATATCGTTCTTTTCAGGATTAATTTTAAAAATATTATATTGATTATATGTTTGCCAGGGTTCTATTTTTTTTAATATAGACATTAAAGAATCAATATCCTGTTCAAATTCCTCCCAAGATGGATATTTATCAGCAAAAAAAATCAGGTTAAGTCCATCGGGATTGAATAAATCAGGCATTTTAAATTCTTCTTCATTAAACTTAACAGAATCCGTTAACGGAGCTAACCAGCCCTTAAACAATATTTGAGACAACGAAACATTTTTTTTATTAAAATCAAAGAAAAAACTTATTAAAATAATAACTAATATAAAAAAAACTAGAATATAAAGGAAAATTCTTCTTTTTTTCGTACGTGAAAACCAAATCAGAATCTTTATTAGAATTCTTTTTAAAAAAGAAAAAATTCCTCTTTTGGATTTCTGGCTTTTATCTCTGTTTATTTGCTTTATTTTTCTGCTAATTAGAAAATAAAAAAGGGCAAATATTATCAAATTCAAAAATATCAGCCCAATAACTAAAAAAACAGAACTAATTTCAATTGTCAAATTCGTTTCATTCATTATTCTATACAGAAATTATAACCAATTCTGATTTATTATACAATCATTAATTATTCCCGCTCATTATATGCGCGGCTAAGGCGCGCAGTTCTTCCAGAATCTGTATTAAGAGCTTAACTATCATAGAAAGAACACTTGCTAATCCTTTGTTTTCTGCTCCTAATTCATTATCAAGATTGCTTTCTAATGTTTTATCATCTAATGACTGGCCTACTCTATCCTGTTCTGATTTAGGAATTAATTTAATTACGCCCAAATCTTTTTCTTCGTCTGCTTCAAGGAAGAAAGATGGGCCGTCTTCACCTTGAATATATTCAGTATTAACAACCATTAACTCTGTATAGTATCTTCCCTGCGGCATAATAACAGTTAATTTTCCATTAGCGTCTATTTTGCCTCCAAAATTCTTCTTGCCTACTCCTACAAATGTAACAAATACTGGAAAAGGCGGAGGCGTTCCATCAGACATTAATACATTGATACTTACTTGACTTGGCGCAATAGCAGAATCAAAAGCTGGTTCGGCTGAATCTGATTCATTTGAATCATTAGATTGATTCTGTCCCCGAAGCTGATTAATCTGATTCTGCTGGGACTGCAAGCCGGAATTAATCAATTGCTTTAGTTCGTCTATGAGATTCTGATTAAGAGCGTTGTCTACTTCGTCCTTCGTAACTTCTGGCGTAGGATCTATATCGCCTGAGCTTGTTGAAGGCTCTGGTTCTGGTTCGGGTTCGGGCTCTGGTTCAGGATACATACAGGAACCATCATCTTCATCAACTTCAGAATTATAATTATCAGCTAATTCATCTGTGCAGCCAAGAATTGTTTCTGGTTCAGGATAAATACAAGAATTATCACTTTCTGTAGCATCTGGATTATAGTTATTGGCTTCAGAATCAATACAGCCCAAAACTGGTTCCGGCTCTGACGGTGTGCTTGTTGCCTCTTCGGCTAAAACCGGCCAGAATAAAAGCCCGCCTAATAATATTAAAGATAAAATGATTATTTTGTTTTTATTTATTTTATTCATAAGTGTTTTTTTATGATGTTTTATTTTAATTATCCAAGCTGAATTTTCGCTAAAAGCTATTCATACAGCTTGGACTTTTTTATGTTTGTCGCTTTTTCTGAAATTACGCGACAGGCAAGATAAACTTTGTAGTTTTAATAGCGCGCTTAGTTTTGTCCTGACAAAACCAACTCTGGCTAATTGCCAATTATTTAAATAAAATACTTGGAAAAACTCCTGGCGCAGCGAAACCCAATGTTCGTGTTCACGTTAGACGGCGCGTTGTTCAAGTTGAGCGTAAACACGCCCGCATTCGCCTCATTGTTCTAGTTGCCGCCACGGAAGAAACCGCCTGCGCTCCGTTCACCTTCCTTAAATCACTGCTTTATTTTAAAATTAAATTATGACAAAAACTTCTAAAAATCTTTTTTCTGAAATTATTATTGAAAAGAATCTTCTTGTCGCTTTTCACGATGCTTCTATTCAAAAACGATTTAGAAATATTATATTAAACTTTGAGAAAAACCTAGCTGAAAATATTTTGGGACTTCAAAAAAATCTCTTAAATAAAACTTACAAACATGGCAAATATTACCACTTTCGCTTATTTGACCCAAAAGAACGGGAAATTAGCGCCGCTCCATTCCAAGACAGAGTTATTCATCATGCGATTTGTCAAATTATGGAACCGATTTTTGACAGAAAATTTATTTATGATTCTTTTGCTTGTAGAATAACAAAAGGTTCGCACAAAGCAATTAAACGACTTCAAGAACTACTTAGAAAGAATATTGAAGAGAGTAAATCACTTTCAGTGTATGCTCTCAAATGCGATGTTTCAAAATGCTTTCCTTCTATTAACCACGAAATCCTATTGAAAATCTTAAATAAAAAAATTAAGGATGAAAACACAATGCGATTATTAAAAGAAGTTATCAGCTCCTATGAAAGCGATAATAAATACAATGAGCTTTTCCCGCCTGATTCACATTTTCGGACTAAACTGCCCAGAGGGATTCCAATTGGCAATCTTACCAGCCAGCTTTTTGTTAATATTTACCTGAATGAACTTGACCAATATATTAAACACCAACTTAAAATCAAATATTATGTCCGTTATGTTGATGATTTTATAATCTTGGCAAAGAATAAAAAAATGCTGCATCAACTTACTGAAAAAATAAGGACTTTTCTTTATGATAAATTATATCTTACCTTGCATCCAAAAAAAATACGAATTTCTCCATCTCATTTAGGAATTGATTTTTTAGGATATTTAATTTTTAAAGACCATATTCGGCTCCGCGTCTATAACGTTAAAGCTTTTCGGAAAAGATTAAGAAAATTTCAGAAACTATATTTAACTGACAAAATTTCTCAACAAAAAATTCAGGAATCAATCACTTCTTGGCTTGCTCATGCTGGACATGCTGATACTTATAATCTTAGAAAAGCAATCTTTGGCAAACCATTAGAGGCTAAAAATCAAAAAGAAATTATGGAATTTATTCATTCTTGGAAACGCTCTTCGGGAAAACTAAACCATAAGCCATCCGGCCAACTTCGTTTATTTTAGATTCTTGGTATAAAAAACTCTTGTGTGATAAAAATTTCATTTGCCAAGCTAATCTCATTAAAGAACGAAAAATTTCCAATTTAAGATTTATTCCATTAATTTTTGCTTTTTTTTGAAAAACAGGACTATATTGCATAATAATTAAATCTTTAAGAATTTCCAAGCTTAATTTTCCTATTTCTTCTCCTAAAATAAATTTCTGTTTTTTTGGAAAAGTATTTATTTTTTGAAAAAGCCATAAAAGAAAATCCTGATATTTTTTTCTTACTTCTAAATGTTTTGTTTCTTGCATAGTTCTGCTTTCTCCTATAGAGACACTCTTTAGAAATACGCGTTATCCACATCGCAACCCTTGACAATTTTTTTACTTCTGATATTATTTAGATATAAGTGCCTTCGGGCCCGCCCTCTTCGGAGGGAGAAAAGATGATAAACCGTTAAATCATATTTTTAACGGTTTTTCTTATTATATCAAAAATTTCTTTATCTATAATTCCTATCTTATTTATAAATCGTTTAGTATCCACGACCCGCATTTGAGAAATTATTGCTGATGCTTTTTTATTATTCACTGTACCTAAAAATATTCGCATAGGATGTTGGCTGGTTGATACGGTCAACGGAATTACCAAACAAGTATTTCGACTCAATTCTTTCAAAATAAAAACAGGTCTTTGATGTCCAACTCCTGTCCCATCTTGTTCAAAACCGATATTTGCTCCCAAATTACACCACCAAATATCGCGGGGGTGATAATACTTATTTTCCCCAAAATTATGGATAGTTTTCTTCTGCGTATTCCAAGAATCAAAATCTTTTTTTATTGTCATATTATAGTTGAAATTGGTTCACCCTGTTAAATAATTTTAAATAAAGTTGTAAAGAAAAAAGAGGTAAGTTATAAAACTACCTGGCGCAGCGAAACCCAACGCTCGTGCACACGCTAGACGGCGCGCTGCTCAAGATGAGCGCAAACACGCCCGCACTCGCCCCATCGCTCCAGTTGCCGCCACGGAAGAAACCGCGATTTCCTGCAGCATACCAAAACATATCCTCATTATAATTAGCATTAGGCGTAATATCATTAACTTCTCTAACTAAACCATCCCCGTCCACGCCATCAATATAATCAGCACTGGATACTTCTCCTGTAACAAGACCAGCCGCATCTGTAGTTGAATCGCTTACCCATTCCCAAACATTGCCAACCATATCATAAGCGCCGGCAGTTGAAACACAAGCAGACGCGCTTCCGCTTTGGATAGCTTCCGCGTTATTAGCGTCATCATCATGGTCTATATATGTGGAACCAGTAGGATTCCCAGGAGCCCCGCTATTCCAAATATGGCATTCTTCCGAATTGTCAGCCGGGTCAGTCGCGTCATAATCAGGAGTGCCTAATGCCGCGTAAAACCATTCTTTGTTAGTGGGAAGCCGCTTACCCGCTTTAGCGCATGCCAAAGCAGCCTGACCCTGTGAAATGCTTATCCAAGGAGCTCCGCCTGAAACCGATTGCGGAGCGCAGTCAGAATCATCAAGATTAACCAATGTTTCAGCTTGGTCTGCCGGATTGCCAGTGCCGCTGTAATTATGGGTACAATTAGAATCAGGACTAGCTTCATATTTATCAATACAAAAACCTCCTTCATTAGATTCTACATAAACCATGTCTGAAGGGCATTCAATATTAGGTTTAGTTAACTTTCTTGTTGCATTTGTCCAAATATTGGACGCTGTACCCATATTGTCCGCAATATACTGCTGGCCCGCAAAAAGAGTGTCTGACATTGACGCGGAATCACTATTTATTCCAATCCTTGCCAATATGGTTACCTGATTAGCCGCTGTGGCGTCGCCAAAAGCAGAAGAATCAAAACCGTCTAATAGGTCGGCGTTTAAGTTGGCCACTTTCGCAGTTGTATTAGTAATAACCATTGGGGCAACAGTAGAAACATCAATATAAACCTGTTCTCCTACTCTCAAACTTCCGGTAGTTGTAGCATTGCCAGAAGTATAGCTGTCGCCTCCAAGCCAAAATATAGCGTCTGTTGTAGGATTGGTTGTTCCTAATACGAGACGGTCTGTTGTTGTTGCTCTTCCGTATGTAATTACATCTGTTGTTATATCTAATGGAGAACTTCCTCCTAAATTGCCAACTATAACTAAATTATCTGATATTGTGGTTGTTGCGTTGGCTGTGTTTAAGTCAATGTTTAAATCTCCATTACTGTCTATGCTAAATACAGAGTATTTGTCTGTTCCTATTGCAAAGGAACCTGATGTTGTAGAATTACCATCTACTGTAAAATTTCCTCCAAAATGACCTAATCCTTGAACAAATAATTCTGTTGTTGAAGCAGTGCCTCCTATGTAATGGCTTCCAGTAGTTGTCGCGCTTCCATTAACCATCAATAAGTCAAAGTCAGTTGTTGTTGCGTGCAATGCTCCTGTGATTCTGACATCGCTTGAGAATGTGTTAATTCCTGTCCATGTATAAGCTGATGAATAATCAGCTAAGTTAGTTGC
>JABMPX010000019.1 GCA_013203625.1 Parcubacteria group bacterium
ATTTGAAGGTGTTGTAAAAAATATTTATCAAACATTTGACGGAAAAGAATTATATCAGTCAATTGAAAATAAAGTAGCCCATCTTTTATATTTAACCATAAAAGACCATTATTTTACTGATGGCAATAAGCGCATTGGTTCTTTTCTGTTTGTTTATTTTTTAGATAAAAATAATTATTTATATCGTAAAAGCGGAGAAAAAAGAATAAATGACAATACTCTAACCGCTTTAGCTTTGCTTGTTGCTGAAAGTAATCCAAAGGAAAAAGAACAGATGATAGCGCTTATTACGCAATTAATAAAATAATATTAATGGAAAAAATTAAGCCAATTTTAGAAAAATTGAAAGAATGGCGGAATGATATGGCAAGAAAAGAGGGTTTGCCTCTTTACCGTATTTTTCAGAATAAAACGCTTGAAGATATTGCTGAAATAATGCCCAAAAACAAAGAAGAATTGCTTGACATAAAAGGAATTAAGGAAAGGAAATTTGAAAAGTATGGTAGAGATATTTTGGATTTAATTAAAGGAGGCGATGTAATAGATTCTTCGCCTATGGCTCAGAATGGCAAAGAAGAAAAGCCATATACAGTAAGCAGATACCTGGATTTGATTAATAATAAATTGAGGGATTGTAATGCAAAAGTGCTTGGCGAAATCAGCAGTTTAGATATTAGGGAAAAATATTTATTCTTTTCTGTTAAAGATAAAGAGGATGAGAGTTTGTTAAACTGCTTTATGTGGACGAACGATTATGAAATCTGCGGGATTCAACTTAAAGAAGGTCTTGAAATTATTATTGGAGGATTTCCTGATATTTATAAACCTCAAGGACGATTAAGTTTTAGAGTTTCTACAGTAGAATTAGTTGGCGAAGGCGCTTTGAAAAAAGCATATGAAAAACTAAAAAAGAAACTTGAAGATGAGGGATTATTTGCTATAGAGCGCAAAAAACCGATTCCGGAATTTGTTCAGAAAATTGGTTTAATAACATCAGAAACAGGCGCGGTAATACATGATTTTTTGAATAATTTAGGAAAATATGGTTATCAGATTAAATTTTTTAATTCAAGAGTGGAAGGCCAAATTGCAGTCAAAGATTTAATTTCAGCCATAAACTATTTTCAGGATAAAGATATAGATGTTTTAGTTATTATTAGAGGAGGAGGAAGTTTAGAAAGCTTGCAGGCGTTTAATAATGAAGTTTTAGTTAGAAAAATAGCTGACTTTAAAAATCCGGTTATGTGCGGGATTGGCCATGACAAGGATATTTCTTTGGCGTCTTTAACAGCTGATTTAATGGTTTCTACTCCTACAGCTGTTGCTGTTGCGTTGAATAAATCATGGGATGAAGCAATAAGCAGTATTAAAATTTTTGAAAAAGATATTATTTACAGATATCAGGAGGCGCTGTCTAATAAAAAGCGCAAAATTGAGATATTAACTCAGGAATTAGGAGAAAGATCTAATTTTATTTTCAAAAGATTTAAAAATGCTAAAAATCGCTTGATGAATAAATTAACAGAATTAGGATTTGTTTTAGAAAATACTAAAAAGGATTTAAATCAATCTCTGGATTTAATTTTTACAAGAATTAAAGATGGATTAAGAGAAGTTAAAAAATATTTAGAAAGAGCTGAAGAAGGGTTGAAAAATATCAATCCAGAAAGACAGCTAAAACTGGGCTATAGCATTGTTTCAATTAATGGGAAAATAATAAAGAGCGTTAAAGAAGTAAGCAAAAACGAAAAAATTGATATTAGAGTTTCAGATGGTAGAATAAAATCTCAAGTCGAAGAGATTATTAATAATAAATAATTTAAAACTATGGAGAAAAATAAACTTAAGGATTCGTTGAAAAAAATAGAAGAAATCATCAACTGGTTTGATGAACAGGAAGAAATAGACGTTGAAGCTGGCTTGGAAAAAGTTAAAGAAGGAGTTACTTTGATTAAATCCAGCAAAAAGCGATTAAAAGAACTTGAGAATGAATTTGAAAAAGTAAAAACCGGGCTTGAGGAAGAAATTGATGATTAATTTTTCAAGAATTGCTAAAATCTCAATAATTTCTGTTTTGGTTGTTGTTGTGGGCGTAGTTGTTTTTGTTTGTTTTAAAGGAAGCGAGGAATCGGTTTTTAAGGTAACTAAAGTAATTGACGGGGATACAATTGTTCTTGAAAACGGGGAAGTGGTCAGGTATATTGGAATTAACGCGCCGGAAACAGGAGAAGATAACAATGATTGCTTTTCGCAGGAAGCGCTTAATGCAAATAAAGAATTAGTTGAGGGGAAAGAGGTTAAATTAAGAAAAGATGTTTCAGAAAAGGATAAATATGGAAGATTGTTAAGATATGTTTGGGTAGATGATGTTTTTGTTAATGAATATTTGGTGAAAGAAGGATATGCTTTATCAGCTGAATATCCTCCTGATGTGAAATATGCAGAACAGTTTGATGATTTTGAAAAGCAGGCAAAGGAAGAAAATTTGGGATTATGGGCTTTGTGCCAGATTGATGGAATTATTTGCTCTATAAATGCGTATGACTGCTCTGATTTTGAAACGCAAAAACAAGCGCAGGAGATTTATGAGCATTGCGGAGGCGCGGATAATGATATTCATAAACTAGATAGTGATAATGATAGAATAGCTTGTGAAATTTTACCTTAAATTGGTATAATAAAAATATATGGAACAAGATATTTTGAAAAAATTAGAAGAACAGGATAAAAAACTTGAAGCGATTTATCGTTCAGTTGAGAAAACCAGAAAGTATTTTCTTTGGACGCTTATTATAACCTTGGCTTTTATAGTTTTGCCGTTAATAGGATTGATTTATGTTATTCCTAAAATGGTAAACATTTATAGCGGTTTAATAGGTTTTTAAAAGATTACAAATATGAATAAATTAAATCCATCCTCAATTGGATTTTTACAGGCATTGGAATTATTGGTATTATAATAATTCTTCTAACTGTTTGGTAAAAGATAAAAAAATTGAATCTTTTTTAAAAGATATTTAAAAAATCGCCTAATTGGCGGTTTTTTGATAGAATAAAATACATGAAGGAATTTTTAAGAAAGCATAAAACATTTTTTGGAATTATTGCTGTTTTATTGATTGTTGCTGGAATAATTTTTTATATTACTTTATCCAAGGGTGAGCCTTTTGAATATGATTCTACTTCGCAACGTTATGATTCTCAATGTGAAATACCAGAAGACCAAGAAAAAGTTTTAGAAATAGAAGAAATATCTGATATACAAATTAAACAGGATATTGCAACAAAAGCAGAAAATTATTTATTAAATATTCCCTTTATTTGCCAAGCACCATTTGCTGAATGGGATAATTCTATTTTTCAGGATGGATGCGAAGAAGCGGCTTCTTTAATGGCAGTTTATTGGGCTTTAAATAAAGAACTAGATAAGAATATTGCTCAAGAAAAAATAATAGCTATGGCTGACTATCAAAAAAAGAAATTTGGCCAAGCTGAAGATACTTCAGCCCAGGACACAACTGAACGGCTAATTAAAGGATATTTTGAATATAGTAATGCAGAAGTGAGAAGAAATATTAATATTCATGATATTATTGAAGAAATTAAAAAAGGCAATGCAGTGATTGTGCCAGCTAATGGACAATTATTAGGCAATCCATATTTTACCCAGCCTGGGCCAGAAAAACATAATTTAATAATTCGAGGATATGATGAAAATAAGCAGGAATTTATTACCAATGACCCAGGAACTAGAAGAGGCGAGGAATATCGTTACAATCAAGATGTTTTGTATAATGCAATAAGAGATTATCCAACTGGTTATCACGAACTAATTGAAAGAATTGAGAAAGTGATGATTGTGGTTTGGAAATAAATTTGCATTTGACAACAGGCATTCTTTTGTGGTATGCTTGTTTTAGTTCGTGAAAAACTGAATATTAATCTGAAAGATAGACAAAGGAGGAAAGCATCATGGATTTAAGTAAAGGGACATTACAGGTAAAGACTTCAGAAGTTGGGGCAAGAGTTTCTTTCTTGCAAAAAGATAATAAGCATTTTATCTTTCCACAACAAATCATTAAAGAGAGAGATAGAGATATGATGCGCGGAGGAATGCATCCGTGTTCACCAATTTTTGGCAAAAAAACAGGCGAATTTAATGCAATTCCACAACATGGTGGACTCAGGGATATTGTCTGGCAAATCAAAAGTCAGCGTAATAATAGTGTTGAATACGAATGCAAATTTGAACTTGAGGGATATAGATTAGCTTATAATGTTTGTTATCGTTTGTTGGGTCATTGTTTGCAAGCGATGACTATCATTAAAAACAGGCTAAATATGCCAGTTCCTTTTGAGTTTGGTTGGCATCCATATTTTTTTGCCCCTAATGGAGCTGATATTTCTTTTATCGGCTCAGGAACTAAACCTATCCATATTGATCAATCGTATGGGCCGAGAATTTTTGCAGACAATAAAATTGTTGAAATAAAGTTACATAACATAGGAACAGTCAACCTGCTTTTTGGCAAAGGATTTGTTGATAGGTATGTGTGTATCTGGACAGACAATAAGCAGTATGTTTGCGTAGAGCCGCTTCTGTCGCACCCAGATGATTTCAACACTGAAAAAGGATTTTTTTTAGAGCCATACAAACCCTTTGATGTCGATTTCATAATGTGGTTTAACTAAAAAACATAGAAAAAGGAGGTTCAGAAAATGCCGAATATCTTTATTTGTGGTTATAAGGAAAAAGCTGATGCGATGAAAAATAACATTGATTGGGTAATAAATGGGATTGACCTTCAAGATGAGGCAATAACTTCAATTGCAGAAATAAGGCCAGAGTCTTGTGATGGCAAGAAGACACCCATGCCTTATCTTTGGATACGTTCAACTGATGTGGCGGAAATTCACAGAATCATCAACGCCTTTAAAAAAGGAAAGATAATAGAATACATTGAATGGGATGTTGTAGGAGGGTCCATCCCAGCAGAAAAAATGAAATAACAAAACGCAAGTCGAGAGTCTATTGCTTGGTCAATGGGCTCTTTTTATATATTTCAGTTTTTTGTTTATCCTGAATAAATTGAAGAACTTGCCCTGAATGATTTGAAGGGGTAGAATAGATATGATAATATGTGGAGGGTTTTGAATATAAAGGTCGATAAAATAAAATTAAATTAGAAATAATAAATATGAATAAAATCGTTGAAATAAATGAAAAAATAAGAAGCATAAGAGAAGGCGGAGGGAAAAAGCTTATTTCTCGCATAATTATCGGTTTATTTGTCTTAATACTTCTTTTAGGCACTTTTGGAACTGTTGGCGCAGGGGAGCGCGGAATATTGCTTCAATTCGGAGCAGTTAAAGATAAGGTTTTTGATGAAGGTCTTTATATCAAAATACCTTTTGTCCAAAAAGTTGTTAAAATGGATGTCAGAATTCAGAAAGACGAAATTCCAGCCAGTGCTTCTTCCAAGGACTTGCAGATAGTCACTTCAAAAATCGCTTTGAATTATCATTTAGCTCCAGAGTCAGTTAATAAGGTTTGGCAGGAAGTGGGAAAAAATTATAATGCCAGGATTATTGCTCCTGCTATTCAAGAATCAGTCAAGGCGGAAACAGCCAAATTTACAGCAGAAGAGTTGATTACCAAAAGAGAAACAGTTAAAGAGCAGATTAAAGCGAATTTAGCAGAAAGATTATTACAGAATTTTATCATAGTTGATGAATTCAATATTATTGATTTTGATTTTTCAGCAACTTTTAATGAAGCTATTGAATCTAAAGTTAAGGCAGAGCAGTTAAAGCTTAAAGCAGATAGAGACTTGGAAAGAATAAAGATTGAGGCAGAACAGATGATTGCTGCAGCCCAGGGCAAAGCGCAGGCAATCCAGATTGAAGCGCAAGCATTAAAGGCCAACCCACAAGTAGTTGAACTGCGCTGGATAGAGAAATGGAATGGTCAGGTTCCGCAATACTGGGGAGAAGCCAGTCCTTTTATAGGAATCAATAGATAGTCTTTAAGGGACAGTCCCTTATTACAAGGACTGTCCTTTTTTGTTTTTAATTATATGGCAGCTTTTGTTGTTATTATAATTCGTTTATTTGTGCCATTAACGATTTTAAGATGGCCTTTTGCAGGCGCTTTATTGGCGATTTTAGGAGATATTTCCGATGTTGTTTTAATGGATGCTTTTGGATGGGGAATTTTTGAAGGACGAGATTATCATTCTTATGACAAGTTTTTTGACACTTATTATTTAGGCTTTGAAGCATACATGTCTTTGAAATGGAAAGAAGTTTTGGCTCGGCGAACTTCCATTATTTTATTTTCCTGGCGATTAGTAGGAGTGATTGTCTTTGAGTTTTTAAAGATTCGTCAGTTGATATTTTTAGCGCCTAATATTTTTGAGAATTTCTATTTATTAGTAGTTGGCATGAAAAAATTCTTTAAGATTAAAGTTGATAGCGTAAAAAAATTGATTATCTTTTTGCTGATTGCTGGAATACCCAAAATTGTTCAGGAATATATTATGCATTATTTAGAATTTCCAACCTGGCCTTTTTTCAAAAAGAATCTTTTTAGATGGGGGTAAAAATTTATATCTTATAAACATAGATCCGTCTCGCTCTTACAAGGCAGGCGGTTTTTTGATAGAATAAAAGTATGATTCAAAAAGGTATTGCTACTTTTGGTTTGGACTATGGAACCTGTCTAAGATGGCTATTTGAGAAAATGACTAATCTGGGCAGGGAAATGATTGAAATTATTGTTCAGGAATATGGTCCAGATGAATTTATTAAACGATTGGGTGATCCGGTTTGGTTCCAATCCTTAGGCACGGTTTTGGCTTTTGACTGGAATGCGTCTGGCTTAACAACTGTTTTAACTGCTTCGCTTAAAGAATCAATCAGAAATAGAGAAAAAGATTTAGGCCTTTTTATTTGCGGTGGCAAAGGCAAGACATCTTTAAAAACGCCTGCTCAGATTCAGAAGCATAGCGAACAAATTGGTTTTAGCAAGGAAAAATCCCAGGCCTTGGTGTATAATTCCAGAATGGCTGCCAAGGTTGACAGCTCTTTGGTTCAAGATAATTTTCAGCTTTATCATCATGCTTTTTTCTTTTCTAAAAATGGAGCTTGGACTGTTGTTCAGCAGGGCATGAATCAGGAAAAAAGAACAGCCAGGCGATATCATTGGCATTCTGAAAAAGTTAATGATTTGGTTTGCGAACCGCATTCTGGAATCAGCAGCCAGATTAAAGTGCCAACTTTAGATTTAACTGCTAAAAAAAGCAGTAAAAACAGGGAAATAAGCACAGAAATAGCACAGGGGAATTACAAGGGATTAATGAAAGATATTCAGATTTTAAGAAAACATTCTTCACAGTTGTCGCAGATGATTAAAATGAGACATCAGGGACAAGAAGCAACTTTGCTGAATTTAGAAAACAGAGAATTTAAATCACACCCAGTGGATAATGAAAATTTTTCCAAAAGTAAATACTTGGAGAAGATTTTATATCAGGTTTGCGAGAATAAGCCAAAAACTTATGAAAAGCTTTTGGCATTAAAAGGAGTAGGCCCAAAAACCATTAGAGCATTAAGTTTGGTTTCAGAAATGATTTATGGGGCTGATGCCTCTTATGAGGATCCAGCCCGTTATTCTTTTGCTCATGGGGGCAAGGATGGTACGCCGTATTTTATTGACAGACCGACTTATAATAAAACTATTGAATTTTTTGGTAAAGTAATTAGAATAATGAAGACAGCGCCTTCAGAAAAGAAAAAAATGATTGGTCGGTTAGTCGGAGTTAAATAGAAATATAATAATATGAAAAAAATAAATATTAAATCAGCGGAGTTTATTAAGGGAATTATTGGCACGGATAAAATATTAGAAGACACTAAAGCGCAGATTGCTTTTGTTGGCCGTTCCAATGTTGGCAAATCAAGCGTAATAAACTCGCTTGTTAATAGAAAAAATTTAGTTAAGTCCAGTTCAAAGCCAGGCAGAACAAGACAGATAAATTTCTTTTTAATAAACGAAAGGGTGTATTTTGTTGATTTGCCCGGTTATGGGTTCATGAAGATAGACATGGAAAAGAAAGAGAAAATTAGGAAGTTAATGATTTGGTATCTGTCTTATTCAGAAGTTAAATTAAAAAAAGCAGTTTTAATTATTGACGCTAAAGTAGGGCCAACTGAATTTGATATGGAAATGTTAGACCTGTTGAAAAAAAGCCAGCATAAAGTTATAATTATAGCAAACAAGACTGATAAATTAAAAAAGAAACAAGTAAACAGGCAATTAGAAATGATTCAGAAAAAAATAAGTGATAATAATGTTATTCTTTATTCAGCTAAGACAAAACAGGGCAGAGACGAACTTTTAAATAGAATATTTGAGAATTAAATTATGTCTGATTATTATAACCCAAAACGCACATACGGTATTTTTAATCCAAATTCAGAAGAAGTTTTTAAATTAAGTCGTTCTAAAATTGACTTATTTTTGAATTGTCCCCGTTGTTTTTATTTAGACCGCAGATTAGGAGTTAACAGGCCCCCTATGTTCCCTTATACTCTTAATTCAGCAGTTGATACTTTACTTAAGAAAGAATTTGATATTCATAGAGCCAAGGAAGAAGCGCATCCAATGATGAAACATTATGGAATTGACGCTGTTCCTTTTCAGCATGAAAAAATGGATGAATGGCGCGATGCCTTAAGAAGGGGAATTCAGTATTTACACAAGCCAACTAATTTATTAATCGGCGGAGGGATTGATGATGTATGGATTAATCCTCAGAAAGAATTAATTATTGTTGATTATAAATCCACAGCAAAAAATAGCGAAATAAATCTTGATGCTGATTGGCAGATAGGATACAAAAGGCAAATGGAAATTTACCAGTGGCTTTTTAGAAAAAATGATTTTAAAGTTTCTGATACTGGCTATTTTGTTTATGCAAACGGCAAAACAGACAAAGAAGCATTTGACGCTAAATTAGAATTTGATGTTCAAATAATACCGTATAAAGGAAACGATTCATGGGTAGAAGAAACAATTACGCAAGCTCATAAATGCTTAATGAATAATAACGTTCCTTTGCCTAACCCTGATTGCGATTATTGTGGTTATTCTAAGGAACGTGTATCTGCTCTTGATTTAAATTTTAATTCTAAATAATAAATATTATGCTGCCTGAAAAATGGGAAAATTTAGTAGGAGATATTAAAGATAATTTTGAAGTGGAAGAGCATAAAAAAGAACATTTTAATGAAGATGGAGGTAAGGATGTAGAATCCATTATATTTAAAGGGCCATTAGGCAGGACTAAATTAGAATTTGTCATTAAGCCGGTGATTCTGGATAAAAAAACTATCTATTCTGGACGAATAGGCTCTCATACAAAAGTGGAATATGTTTATAGTGAAGATGAAAAAAGCAATAAACTCATTGCTTATGAATGGGATGAAGCAGGAAATGATTGGGCGGAGATTGATACAAGTAGTTTTGCAAAATAATAAATTAAAGAAAGGAGAAAAATATTATGAAAAAGAAACTTTATCGCAGTGATAAAAATAAAACTTTAGCTGGTGTTATTGGAGGATTGGGTGAATATGCCGATGTTGATGCTGTTTTTTTTCGCTTACTTTGGGTTCTAATTACTGTTTTTACAGGATTTTTTCCTGGCATAATTGCATACTTTGTAGCTATATTTATTATTCCTAAAGAACATGAACAAAAGCCAATGAAATAATATTCATCAAAATCAGATCTCGGATATTAAATTATGCCTCAATCAAAAACCAAAACATGCCAAAACTGTAAAGCTAAGTTCATTATAGAGCCGGAGGACTTTGAATTTTACAAGAAGATAGACGTGCCAGAGCCGACTTTCTGCCCGGAGTGTAGAATGCAGAGAAGAATGATTTTTAAGAATGATTTTCTTTTATATAAAAGAAGAGAAGATTTTGCTGGTGAGGAAGTATTTTCTACTTTTTCTCCAGAAGCGCCAATTAAGGTTTATGGCCGGGACTATTGGTGGTCTGATAAATGGGATGCATTAGAATACGGCCAGGATTATAATTTTAACAAACCGTTTTTTAAACAAATCAAGAAATTAATTAGGCGAGTACCTTGGCCAAGCCAGGTCCTTCTTAATGCGGTTAATAGCGATTATTGTATGAATTCAGCGGATTTGAAAAATTGCTATCTTATGTCTTCCTCTGGTTATTCTGAAGATTGCGCTTATAGCCATAGAACCAATTCTACCAAAGATTCTTATGATAATTCATATTTATCCAAATGCGAGCTTTGTTATCAAAGTTTTAAATTAGCTGGATGTTATCGGGCTTTTTACTCTAAAGACTGCACTGATTGTCAGGATATATATTTTTGTAATAATTGTATTAATTGCCAGAATTGTTTTGGTTGTGTTAATTTAAGACATAAAAAGTATTATATTTTCAATAAGCTATATACTAAAGAAGAATATTTTAAAAAAGTTAGAGAGTTTGATATTGGCTCTTATAATAAGATTTTATCTCTCGAAAGAGAAACAAAAGAATTTTGGTTAAAATTTCCAAACAAGTTTATGCAGGGGAGGAAAAATGTTAATGTAACAGGTAATAATATTTATAATTCCAAAAATGTTTTTAATTCATTTATTATTCAAGCAGGAGAAAATTTAAAATATTGCCAATCACTTGAAGTTCAGCCAGGCGGTAAGGACTGTTATGATTATTCCTTTTTTGGAGAAAACGCAGAATTGGTTTATGAGACCGCTGCTGCTGGAAGAACTATTAGTAATATAAAGTTCTGTTTTAATACATATATTAGTTGTCGTGATTTGGAATATTGTGTTCAGTGTGAAAATACTTCAGATTGTTTTGGCTGTGTAGGCCTGCGTCATAAGCAGTATTGCATTCTAAACAGACAGTACACAAAAGAACAATATGAAGAATTAGTTCCTAAGATAAAGAAACATATGAATGAGATGCCTTATCTTGATAAAACAGGCAGTATCTATAAATACGGCGAGTTTTTCCCTCCAGAATGCTCTACTTTTAGCTATAATAGAAGCATGGCTCAAGACTTTTTCCCTTTGACTAAAGAACAAGTTTTAAAAAAAGGATATATTTGGCATGATAAACCCAAAGCAGATTATAAGCCGACTATTAAAGCTAAAGAATTGCCAGATCATATTAAAGACGCAGATGATAGTATATTAAAACAAGTAATACAATGTTCTTCTTCTGATTGCGCAGGAAGCAGAGTATTCAGATTAATCCCTCAAGAATTAGCTTTTTACAAAAAAACGAATCTGCCTTTACCTCGTTTTTGTCCAGATTGTCGCAATAAGAAACGTTTTAAACAAATATTTCCTTTTAAGCTTTGGTCCCGTAAGTGCATGTGCGCGGGAGAAACATCATCTAACAAGCTTTACAAGAACACTATAGAACACAAACATAAGGATAAACCCTGCAAAAACACCTTCCAAACAACATACGCTCCAGACAGAAAGGAGATTGTCTATTGTGAGAGGTGTTATAATAAGGAAGTGGGATAATACTATAAGAATGGTTCTTATAGCAATAATATGGAATGTCAGCAAGAGGAAAATAAAAAAGATTGTGCTTGCACTTATCCTGGATGTTCAAGAAAAGGGATTTGTTGCGAGTGCATTAAATATCATTGGCAGAGGGAAGAACTGCCAGCTTGTTTATTTTCTAAAGAAGCGGAAAAGACTTATGACCGCTCTATAGGAAAATTTATTAAAGATTATCAGAAAAATAGAAATGATAATTAATAATCCTCAAAAAATCAAAAAAGCTGAAATAATAGTGGGAATTCCTTCGTATAATGAGGCCAATACAATTGATTTTGTGGTTGAACAGGTTAGTTTGGGTTTGGAAAAGTATTTCCCTGATAAAAAATCTGTTATTATCAACGTTGATAACCACTCTTTAGATGGAACTGAACAAGCTTTTTTTGAGGCCAAGGTTAATATTCCTCGCATATATATTAGTACTGAAAAAGGTGTTAAAGGCAAAGGACGTAACTTTTACAATCTTTTTTCAATTTTTAAAAAGCTTAATGCCAAAGTTGGTATAGCAGTTGATGCGGATTTAAGAAGTTTTCGGGCTAAGTGGATTAAAAAAATGGCAGAACCAATTTTAAATGGCTATGATTTCATTACGCCTTACTATATCCGTTGTAAAACTGACGCTACCATTACTAACCATTTAGTTTATCCTTTGGTTTATGGTTTGCTGGGTTGGAATCTTCGTCAGCCAATTGGCGGTGATTTTGCTTTTTCAAAAAAGATAGTTAATTATTGGCTTGAAGAAGAATGGTTTTCAGGAACATATGATTATGGCATAGACATCTTTATGAGTTTAACTGCTTTTTTTAAAAAAGCTAAGACTGGTCAGGTTAATTTAGGTTCCAAGGTTCATAATCTTTCTAATCCTAAATTGGGTCCGATGTTTTTCCAGGTAGTTGAAGTGCTTTTTAAGATGATTCTTAATAACCTTGACAAAGTTAAGCAAAGAACTGAAATTGAGAAAGTTAAAATTCTAGGAGGATCTAGTTTGCCTATTCTGGCTAATGCTAATCCAGTTAGGGGGCTATTCAGAAAAACCTTTTTAGACAATTTTAAGCATGCTTGGCTCTTAGCTGAAGATATCGTTAGTCCATCAGTTAGAGAAGAATTAGAAAAGATTTATCAAAACAGACCACAAGCTAAAGCCTTGCGCCCCTGGCTCTGGGGAGAAGCTCTTAAAGATATTTCTATTAAACATCCTCTAACTCAGCTGCCTAGGACAAAAGAAGAGATTAAAAAGCTTGAAATTAGCTTAGATCTTTGGGCAAGGATTGTTTACGATTTTCTCTTGGCTTATAAGGAAGGATGTCAGCAAGAAGAAATTATTAAAGGATTAGGCTCTTTCTATTTCGGTCGGGCTGCTTCTTTTTTTAGCGAGAATGGCACTTTAACTCCGGAAGACACTGAAAAAAAGGTAATTAGAGGCGCCCGTTACTTTTTCAAGCACCGAGACTATTTTTTAAATAAAATTTAGAATTCAAACATGAAAAGGATTGAATTTGAAAAGTTAGTAGAACAAGCAGCGCTGAATTTGCCGAAGTACATTCAAAATAAAATGAATAATGTTGAGATTGTGGTTGAAGATAAACCTTCAAAAGAACAGTTAAAGAAAATTAAAATTAGTTCAGAATATTCATTATTGGGTCTTTATGAAGGTGTTCCGCAAAATGCCTGGGGCAGAGGATTTGGCAATATTTTGCCAGATAAAATTACTATTTTTAAAAAAGCGATTGAGAGTTATACAAAATCAAAAAAGGAATTAGTGGAATTGATAAAAAACACAGTTTGGCATGAAATAGCTCATCATTTTGGCTTTGATGAAAAAGACATAAAATCATTAGAACAGAAAAAAAGATGAAGAATTACGCTAAAGTTGGCAGCCGTAAAGGCAAGCCAGGTTATAGAACACCATCGAGATTTCAAGCGCAAAAACATCATGTTAATAAAAGTAAAAGTTTTTCCACAAGCAGGTCAGGAACAAATAATAAAAAAAGCAGAAGATAGTTTTGAAATCTGGGTTAAAGAAAAGCCAATTCAGGGCCAAGCTAATAGAGCAGTAATTAGCGCTTTGGCTGATTATTTTAAAATCCCAAGAGAAAATATTAAACTAATTAAGGGATTTAAACAAAGGAATAAGATTTTTGAAGTAAAATGATTTTAATTATTGACCTATCTAAAAAAGAGCCGTGTCTGATTTTAAAACAAGGCAATAAGAAAATTGCCAATCATGAGTGGACTGGGCTTTATCAATTAAGCGAAACATTGATTTTAGAAATTGATAAATTTTTGAAGAAAAATAAAATTAAGCTGGACAATATAAAAGAAATAAAAGTAGTGCCGAGCAAAGAATCAATGGTCAGTACCCGGATTGCCAAAGCTGTGGCTTTGGGGCTGAAGATATAAAATTCTTGCTTTTTTATTTGGGGAAATGAGGTATAATAAAAATATGACTTCTTTAGAAAAATCTATCTTAGCCACTTTGGTCTATTATGATATTTTGGATCGGCCTTTGACTGGGTGGGAAGTTTTTAAATATTTAATACAATCATGGAAAAATTTAGAACTACTTAACTATTGTTCCATTGCTCCACACAATAATAAATTAAAAGAAGTTTTAGAGAATTTGGATAATAGTTCTGAATTAAACAAATTAATTAGTCAAAAAAACGGCTTTTATTTTCTCAAAAACCGCCAAAGAATCGTTAAACAAAGAATTGAAAGACAAAAAATGGCTGATCAAAAATGGAAAAAAGCCAAAAGATTAATTAAATTGCTTCAAGTAATTCCTTTTGTTCGTTTAGTAATGGTTAGTGGTTCTTTGGCAATGAATAATACCAAGGATAAATCAGACACAGATCTTTTAGTTATTACTAAAGCTGGCCGTATTTGGACTTGTCGCGGATTAATTACTCTTTTTGTTCATATAATTGGATATCGCCGCCATGGTAATTTAACTAAAGACCGAATTTGCCTTAATCATTACTTAACTGATAAGTCTCTTAAAATACCTTTCAAAAGCCTATACAATGCCCAGATATATGCTCATTTAGTCCCTGTGTTAGCTCTGTCTAGTTTTAAATATCTAAAATTATATAATCAATTCCAAAAAGCCAATAAATGGATTAAAGATTATTTAGTTTTTTATCCTAATGCGCAAAAAGGATATTTAAAAAAAATTAGACCTAATGAATTCCTTGATTTTTTAAGAAAAATTAGAGAAATTATTCTTGACGGAGTAATAGGCAATGGAGTAGAATTTATTTTAAAGAAATTTCAGGAAAGGCGAATTAGAAAAGATCCTTTGACTTATCAAGCTGGAGGCAGAGTAGTTTTTAATGATAAACAATTAGAATTCCATCCAGATTCGCCTGAAAAATGGATTTTAGAAAAGTATAATCAGAAAATGGAAGAATTAGGGTTGATTGAATTAGCCAATGAGAAAGATTCAGGCTTGACAGTTTGAGCAATTTTGATTAAGATAAGATAAAATAGAAACAAGAGGTAATAAACAATAAACATATATAGTGTTTTTTTGTTTGCTGTTTGTTGCTTTTTGTTTGTTGATTCTATGAATATTAAACCATTAGGCGACAGGGTTCTTATTGAACCAATTTCAGTTGAAGATAAAACTGAATCAGGTATTATTTTACCTGACACAGCTGATAAGGAAAAACCAGAAGAAGGCAAGGTCGTAGCAGTTGGTTCGGGTAAAATGGTCAAGGCCGGCTTTATTAAAAAAGGAGATAAAGTTCTTTTTACCAAATACGGGCCAAATGAAATTAAAATTGATAATAAAGAATATTTAATTGCTAAAGAAGAAGATATTTTAGCAATATTAGAATAATTAACATTTAAAATTATGGCAAAACAAATTAAATTTGATGAACAAGCTAGACGTCGGCTTAAAAAAGGCGTTGATAAATTAGCTAACGCTGTAAAAGTAACCTTAGGGCCTAAGGG
>JABMPX010000002.1 GCA_013203625.1 Parcubacteria group bacterium
AGTACATTCTTACTGCATCTGCCCCGTATTGATTAATATATTTATCTGGATTAACTATATTACCTTTTGACTTACTAATTTTGGCTCCATTGCTAATAAGTAACCCATGTGCTCGAAATTTTTTGAATGGCTCTTCTTCTGGGATATATCCCAATTGATGTAAAACCATAGTTATAAAACGGGAATATAAAAGATGTAGAACGCTATGTTCTTTGCCACCAATATACATATCAACTGGCATCCATTTTTTAAGACGTTTTTTGTCTAAAGCCTGATCATCAAATTCAGTAGAAAGATAACGCAGATAATACCAACTAGAATCAACAAAAGGATCGGAAACATCTGTTTCTCTTTTAGCTGAACTACCACATTTAGGACAAGTAGTATTAACAAATTCTTTAATCTTGTTTAAGGGACCTTTGCCTGAACCATCTGGTAGAAAATCATCCATATCAGGCAAAAGGACTGGCAAGTCTTTTTCTGGAACTGGCACCCAGCCACAATTCTTACATTTAATCATTGGGATAGGCGGCCCCCAGTATCTCTGACGACTAATACACCAATCCCGTAATTTATAATTAACTGATCTCTTGCCTAATTTTTTCTTTCCCAGCCATTTAATTATTTCTGTTTCTGCTTTTTTAGTTGCTAAATTATTTAAAAAGTCAGAATTAATTGAAACACTTTCACCTGTAAAACATTCTTTATCTGTTTTTAAAACCTTAATAATATCTAAATTAAATTTCTTGGCAAATTCCATATCTCTCTCGTCGTGTGCAGGCACAGCCATAATTGCTCCTGTACCATAACCTGACAAAACATAATCAGCTACATATAAAGGAATTTCTTTACCATTTACTGGATTAATAGCCATTAACCCTTTAATTTCCACGCCAGTTTTATCTTTATTCAAATCAGTTCTATCTAGATCTGATTTTATTTTTGCTTTTTTTATATATTTTTCTATTTCTGAATAATTTTTAATTTTTGATTGAAACTTACTTAATAATTCGTGCTCTGGGCAGACAACCATGTAAGTACAACCAAATAAAGTATCAGGTCGAGTAGTAAATACTTCTAGAATATAATCTAAATTTTTAATTTTGAACTTAACTGAAGAACCTTGGCTTTTACCGATCCAATTTTTTTGGATTACTTTAACATCTTCGCTCCAATCAATCCAATCTAAATTTTTTAATAATTTTTCTGCATAATCAGTGATGCGCCAAAACCATTGCTCCATATCTTTTTTTTCTACTTGAGCTTCGCATCGTTCACATCTGCCAGTAATAACCTGTTCATTAGAAAGAACAGTTTTACAACTCGGACACCAATTAACTGATGACTTTTTACGATAAGCTAATCCTTTTTCATACATCTTTAAAAAGAGCCATTGTGTCCATTTATAATAATTAGGCTTATAAGTTTCAACTGTTCTAGCCCAATCATAAGCATTACCAATCATATGAAGTTGTTTATAGAAATTCTTTTCAGTTCGAGAAGAGACATCTTTAATATGTTCCTTTATTTTAATAGCGTAATTTTCAGAATGTATGCCAAAACCATCTAATCCAATTGGCTCAAAAACATCATGCCCCTGAAGATGCATAAAACGTCCATAGACATCACTATGAACAAAGGCATACATATTCCCAATATGCAATCCTTCAGCAGAAGGATATGGGAACATCATCAAGTTATAATATGGTTTTTTTACTTTATCTAAATCAACTTGATATATTTTGTCTTCTTCCCATTTCTTTTGCCACTTTTTTTCTATTTTATTTGGATTGTATTTCATAATTTTAAACTATATCCCAAATAACTTTCTTGCGTTTTGGGTTGTTTGTTTAGCCACTTTTTCAAATTTAATTCCTTTAATTTCAGCTATTTTTTCTGCAACATATTTTACATATAAAGGTTCGTTTCTTTTATCCCGATGCGGAACTGGAGTTAAATATGGCGTATCTGTTTCTAATAATATTTTTTCTAAAGGTAAATTCTTAATTACTTTATCATAATCCCTAGCATAGGTAATAATGCCGTTAAGGCCGAAATAAAAGCCCATTTCTAATAATTTTTCTGCTTGAGACCAGCGACCAACAAAACAATGGATTACGCCTCTTAATCCAGATGAGCAAGCCATAGGACAATGAGCGCAACCCATATTAAACATTTGCAAAATCTCTATCAAGTCATTGTATGCTTTGCAGCAGTGAAAAACAATTGGTTTATTCATTTGCTGGGCTAATTCCAATTGCTCTATTAAAACTTCTTTATGCTTGTCTTTTATCTTTTGATTGATGCCATCAATTCCGTATTCCAAACCAATTTCTCCCATAGCAACTACTTTGGGATTCTCTAATAATTTCTGGTATTTCCCCTGGTCAAATTTCTCAATTTTACGCTCTTTTTCTAATAATTCGCTTTTATCAAGGCCGTCCTGGCAAATATGAATAGGATGAAGCCCAACAATTGCATAAACCCCCTGTTTATGCTTTTCTGCATATTTAACAGCTCTTTTACTGCTGCTATATTGAGCTCCAACATTAATTACCCAAATATTTTCTTTTAATGCCCGTTTAATAACTTCATCGCCATCATCCTTAAAAGCGTTAAAATTAATATGAGCATGAGTATCAATTAATAAAGGTTTAGACATAGAAATATATTAGCTCATTTAGAACCTATTTTCAAGTAGAAAAATTCTTGCTATAATAAATTAGGAGTTAATTTGTGTAAAATTTGTTATCGGAAAGGAGGGTCACTGGAATGAGAAAGAACCTTGGATCAGAAAGAAAAAGAATCGAAGTGTTAAGAGTCCTAAATAAGAAAAAGGCGATAGCAAAGGTAAAGAAACCTATCTGTAAATCTTGTAACAAATAACAACACGAAAAACGGTGAGCTCTTCAAATAAGAAGAGCTCCCAAAAATTTTACGGTGATACTAGTAATTGCTTACGTATCGGAAAGTTAAGAAATAAAAAAGCCCCATCAGGGGCTTTTTAAAAATAACTTTCTTAACTTTATAATCGGGGAAATAATGCCTCGGTTTTTTTATTTTGCTTGATTTGCTTTAAAATTTCCTCTGAAGTTTCCGGCATAAATGGCTCTAATAGTAAAGCAATTTCTCTTATTGTTGTCAATAGTTGAGATAAAACTTCTTTGGCTTTATCTTGATTATTTTCAACAAGCTCCCATGGCTTATTTTTCTCAATACACTCATCACAGAAACTAATTAATTGCCAGATTGATTCTAAAGCATCATTAAATTTAATTTCTTCCATTGCTTTATTATATTTCTCTTGAACTAATCTGATTTCTGAGTTAAATTCTTTATCAGATTCTTCGCTATTGCTCAGAATGACGCCTGCTTTTTCTGACAAAGTTAAAACTCTACTTACCAAATTACCTAACCCATTAGCTAAGTCAGAATTATAACGCTCTTCTAATCGCTTAATGCTAAAATCGCCATCCTGACCAAAAGAAATTTCTTTCAAAAGAAAATATCTAATCGTATCTGCTCCGTATTTATCAACCAAATAGATTGGATCAACAACATTGCCTAAAGATTTGGACATCTTTTGTCCATTAATAGTTAAATAACCATGAACAAAAATTTTCTTTGGTAATTTCAATCCTATGGCTAAAAGCAAAGCTGGCCAAAAAATAGCATGAAATTTAACAATATCTTTGGCTATCAGATGTAAATCAGCTGGCCAATATTTATTAAATTTTTTAGAATCATCTTTATAGCCAATAGCAGTGATATAGTTTTGAAGGGCCTCTACCCACACATATGTTTTCTGTTCTTTATCAAAAGGCAGATCAATTCCCCATTTTACATTTTGTCGAGAGATAGAAAAATTACCTAAATCCTGTTTTAATAAAGATAAAACTTCTTTTTTGCGCTCTTTTGGTTCTATTATCAATTTATCGCTTTCGATAAGTTTCTTCACTTGAGGTAGAAAATCATTAAGTTTAAAAAAATAGTTTGTTTCTGAAATTAATTTTGGCTCTTTTTGATGATCAGGGCATTTGCCATTAATTAATTCTTTTTTAGTAATAAACTTTTCGCAGCCAATACAATATAATCCCCTATATTCATCTTGATAAATTTTTCCGCTTTCTTTTAATTTTAATAAAAATTTTTCTACTCCTTTCTTATGTCTTTCATCTGTTGTCCGTATAAAATCACTATATTCAATATTAAGTTTTTCCCACGCCTTTTTAAAAGATTTAACAATCTTATCAACAAATTCTTGTGGTGTTTTTCCTGCTTTTTCTGCTGCTTGGGCAATTTTTTCTCCATGTTCATCTGTTCCAGTTAAAAAGAAAACTTCCTCGCCTAATTTACGATGATAGCGAGCTAAAACGTCGGCCGCCACAGTAGTATAAGCCGTGCCAATATGTGGAGCTTGATTAGTATAATATATTGGAGTAGTGATATAAAATTTCTTTTTCATATTATTTTTCTACAATAACAACAAATTCTCCTTTGAATTCTTCTTTTGGTAATAAATTAATTTGTTCAATAATTTCCTCAATATCTCCCCGATAAACTGTTTCAAATTTTTTAGTTAATTCACGACAAACTACAATCCTTCTTTCATTTTCTAAAGCATTTTTTAATTCTTCCAGTGTTTTCTTGATTCTATGGATTGATTCATAGAAGATAACTGTTTTCTCCATATTAGAAACTTCCTGAAAAAACTTTTTTCTTTTTTTCTTTGCTGGAGGAAAGCCGAGAAAAATAAATTTATCAGCTGAAAACCCAGAAATACTTAAAGCAGAAATTAAAGCTGAAGGGCCAGGAATAGGAATAATTTTTAAATCAGGCTGTTCCTTGACTAAATAATCAATTAACTTTGCTCCTGGATCACTAATGCAAGGCGTGCCAGCATCAGAAACTAAAGCCAAATTCTTGTCTTTTTTTAATTGTTCTAAGATACGCTCAATTTTAGTTAATTTGCTATGCTGATGATAGCTAATAGTTGGCTTTGAAATTTTGTAATGACTTAATAATTTTTTTGTTACCCTGGTATCTTCGCAAAGAATTAAATCAACTTCTTTTAAAATTCGCAGAGCCCTAAAAGACAAATCTTCCAAATTGCCAATAGGAGTAGCAATGATGTATAAAGTAGCCATGGTCTAATTGTATCTAAAAACCGTCCCTTTTGGCAAGGACGGCTATGTATTCTTTCCTTTCTGTATTAAATTTAAGCAGATTTTTTTTGGAAATCTTTAAGAAATTCAGCTACGGCTGCAGCCAAAGGAACAGCTAAAATAAGTCCCAGAATCCCAGCTAGTTTAGCGCCAATCAACATAACAATAATAATCACTATTGGATTTAGACCAACTGTTTTTCTCATTACTTGAGGCACAATAATATAATTTTCTAATTGCTGAATAACAATATAGAGAAGAAGAACTAATAAAGCCAAGAATGGCGCCTGAAAAAAAGCTAAAATAACTGCCGGAATAGCTGCAATAATTGGCCCGATATAAGGAATAATTTCTAAAATAGCAGCTATTAAAGCTAAAATCAGAACATACTTTATTCCTAAAAAATAAAGACCAATAAAGGTTAAACAGCCAATAATTAGCATCAACAAAAGCTGCCCTCTTAACCATCCGCCTATTTTACCTTCAATCCGCCCAATTAGATCAGAAATATAAGATTGATGTTCTTCGGGAGTTAAAGAAATTAGAAACTTTTTAGCCCCTTTTTCCTGAACAGCCAAATAAAAAGATATAACTAAAATAATAACTGCTGAAAATAAGCCGCCAAAAAAGCTGATTGTCGTAGCAAAGACGCTTGAAGCAGCTTGGGCTAATTTATTGCCAAGATTGTCTAAAAACCCCTGTAAATCTCCTTGGGCCTGGTAATGTCCATACCACTCTTGAACACTTAATCCTATTTTCCCGGTAATTTCAGGAAAATGAGCAGCTAATTGTTTAATTTGTTCAGACAAAGGAGGAAAAATTAAAGTAACAATCAAACCTACTAATAAAAGAACAGATAAATAAATAAAAACTACTCCTAAAAGACGATGTATTTTATGTCTTTGGAGCCAGCTAACTGGTCCATTAATAGCCGCGGCAATAACTACAGAAAGAAAAACAATAATTAAAATATCTCTAATCAGATATAAAAAAACTAAACCTAAAATAATTAGGATAATTCGGAAAACAGTAGAAGTAGAAATATTAATTGTTTGTGAATTATTATTCATCTTAAATTTTTAATAATTTATCAAATCTATTTTTATCCTTGAATGGTCCGATTAAAGCCAAATTAAGTTTTTCCGGCCTAAATATGTCCTTAGCCACTCGTTGGATATCATTAACAGTTACTGCATCAATTTTAGCGAACTTTTGCTCTAAAGTCAAAATTTTATCAGTTAAAAGCTCTTGAAGAGCGTAAAAAGAAGCTTGTTCATCTGATGATTCCATACTGATTAAAGCTGATCCCTTAATATGATCTTTGGCTTTCTTTAGCTCTTTTGGACCAACTTTTTGTTTAGTAATTTTTTTAAATTCTTCCAAAATAGTTTTAATAGCCTTATCAACTTTTTGATTATCAACTCCTGAACTAACAACTAAACAACCAACATCTGTGTCCATATCTGCTTCGGCTTTTATATAATAAGCTAACCCCTGTCTTTCTCTAACAGAAATAAACAAACGTGAACTCATATATCCACCTAAAATATCTCCTAAAATACTTAAAGCATATCTATCTGGATGAAATATATTATATGCTCTAACTCCTAAGATTAAATGTGTCTGGTCAGTTTTTTTATAATAAATTGAAGCTTGTGGCTTAACTTGTTTTTCTTTAACTGCTAATTTATTTTCAACTTGATCACAATTAATTTTTTGAAAATATTTTTTGATTTTATCAATGGTTTCTTTTTGATTAATATTGCCAGCTACAGCAATAATTGTATTTTTAGAAGAATAGTGATTTTTTAAATAATTTATAAAATCATTTTTTTGCATTCTTTTAATTGTATTTTCATTGCCAACAATATGCCAACCAGATGGTTGGTCTTCGTACAAAAGCTTAAGCCAAAGATATCCTACATAATTCATCGGTATATCGAAAATCATATTTAATTCTTGCAAAATAGTGCCGCGTTCTCTATCTATCTCTTTTCCATCAAAAAGTGAATTTATATAAATATCAGAAACCCAATCAAGAGCTAAATCTAAATGGCTAGCATCAATTTTCGCCCAGTAACCAGTATATTCCTGCGAGGTAAAAGCATTATAATGTCCTCCTATCTGATCTAATGGTTCAATTAATTTTAAAGTATTAGGACGCTTTTTAGTGCCCTTAAAAAACATATGCTCTAAAAAATGAGAAAGGCCATTAATTTCTTTTGTCTCATACTTAGAGCCAGTACCAACTAGTAATAAAACAGCAGCTGTCTTAGTATTTTTAGCTGGAACTGTAATAATCCGCAACCCATTTTTAAGAGTAGTTTTTTTGTACATATTGAAAAATTAAGATAATTTATTTCTTAAATACTCAATTAATTCTTTGATTTTAACTCGTTCCTGCTTCATAGTATCACGATCGCGAACTGTTAAATCATCGTTTTCTAAGCTGTCAAAATCTATAGTCAAGCACATTAATGTGCCAATTTCATCTTGTCTGCGATAGCGCTTGCCAATATTCCCATTATCATCAAATTCACAGATAAATTCTGGCTTAAGCTGTTCATAAACTTCTTTGGCTTTTTTAACTAATTCCGGTTTATTCCTAAGCAAAGGGAAAACCGCTATTTGAATCGGAGCAATTTCTTTAGGAAATTTTAGGACAATTCTTTTTTCTCCTTTAATTTCTTCTTCGTTATAAGCTGATAAAAGCGCTACTAATAATGCTCTATCAACGCCAAATGTAGGCTCTAAAACATGTGGTGTAAATTTTTTATTATTCTCTGCGTCAAAATATTCTAATTTCTCATTAGAGTATTTTGAATGTTGCGACAAATCAAAATCTCCGCGATGAGCCAAGCCAAATAATTCTTCAAAGCCAAAAGGATACTTATATTCAATGTCTACTGTTTTCTTAGAATAATGGGAAAGCTTTTCTTTTGGATGTTCACGCTTACGTAAATTTTCTTTTTTAGCGCCAATTTCCATAATAAACTCTTCCTGAAGATTAAGCCACTCATCAAATAATGATTCCCATTTTGCTTCTGGATTAATAAAATACTCTATTTCCATTTGTTCAAATTCACGCGTTCTGAAAATAAAATTTCCGGCTATAATCTCATTACGAAACGCCTTGCCAATTTGAGCAATGCCAAAAGGTATTTTAACGCGCATAGAATCAATAATATTTTTAAAATTGATAAAAATTGCACCAGCTGTTTCCGGTCTTAAATACACCTTATCTTCAATCCCATTCATTTCTGTCTGAAACATCATATTAAAATTCTTTGCTTCAGTCCAATCAGAAGCGCCGCAATCAGGGCATCTAACTTTTTTTTCTCTAAGTATTTTGGTCATCTCTTCAAGCTCTCCTTCCATGTCTTCCCCGGCAATCTTTTTTACTAAATGGTCTGCCCTAAATCTTTTCTTACATTCTTTACAATCAACCATGGCATCATTAAATCCAGTTAAATGACCAGATGCTTCCCATAGCTTAGGATGAAGAAGAATAGAGCCGTCAATCCCAATAATGTCTTGCCTTTGATGAACAAATTTTTCCCACCAAAGCTTTTTAATATTATTTTTTAATTCTACGCCATAAGGGCCATAATCATAAGCATTGGCAAAACCGCCATAAATTTCCGAGCAAGGAAAAATAAATCCTCGTCTTTTGCAAAGTGATACAATTTTTTCCATTGTAACCATAATTTTAAAATTTATATTTTTATTCTATAACCTTTCCGTCCTGACGAATGCTTAAATCATCAGGCAGATCAGTATCAATAATTTTATCTGCATTGCTTAATTCCGAACTAACAAAATTATCATAACCAGTTATTTTAGACTGCCCAATCAATTCCATTGTGCTATCAAGATGAGCTAAGCTGGGAGTTATAGCCACTTGAAAAGCTATTTGCTTAACTGGCAAAAGAACGCCAGTAGCAGCTGGCAAATCGCCAATCTGCCAAAGCAATTGGCCAGTCTGTAAATTGTATTCTAATTCTATATCAGCTGGGCTAATCTTATTCTTCCATTGAACATGTGGAGGCAAAAAAGCTTCTACTTTTACATTACTCAAATCATTAGCTGTATTAATTAATCTCCATTTAATTGTATAAGTAGTTGTTTGTCCAATTTTCGGCGGAATTGGCCCACTATTAGGAATCAAATCGTCATTATAATATCCCTGCGCTTGAACAATTAAATCACTAGCTACCTTGGTTATTGATTTGCTCTGGCCAGTAACTTGAATATCCTTTAAGGCATCGGAAGTTTCCGAAGAATCTATTTGAACTGTATTAGTGATAATAAAATTCTTGTCATTATAGTTTTTTATAGGCAAAGGATCTTTAACTTCAATTGAAAAATTAACAGAACCTTCTTGATAATGATCCAAAAAAGCTAAATCCGGTGAATTGCCAGCATTCCATGTGATTGTTTGACTTACTCCATCAAAAGAGCCATTATTAAGCGTTAAACTAGTCAAATCCAGAGCTTCTCCTTCTATTTTAGCTGTAATTATTACATTTTTAATACCAATATCAGTAGTATTCTGATAATCAATTTGGTATCCTAATGTTTCGCCAGTCTTAGCGACATAATCGCTTAATCTATTAATAGTCTGGCTGACAAATAAAGGGGAAACAGAAATTTTAAAAGCGCTAACTGTTTCAGCATAAAGTGTAAATTCGTCATCCTCAAAAGTTCCTATTTGCGCATTAAATGATTTTAGTTCTCCTTGTTCTCCTTGAATAATTCCTTTAACAAGAATTTCTCCTTGTTCGTTGGCTATTAATTCCCCGATAGGCCAAATTCTATCTTCTTTTAATGATTCAGGGTCAGATGATTGCAAAGTAAATCCGTCAGGATATTCAACTTGGACTTGTAAATTATCAAAAGAAGTTTCTGACTTATTTGAGTATTTTATAGAAAAATCAAAGGATTGGCCGCTAACTAATTTTTCTGGCAAATCAAGATTAATAGCTAAAGGAACAGAAATTATCTTTGTAGAAAATTCAGCTTGGTTTATAAAGCGAGAACTAATTTTACCTGGTTGATAATTTAATTCAGCTGATACTTTTTTATCTTCATCTTTTAATCCAATGACTTTTACTGGTAGTTTGATTTCATTTTCCTGTTTTGGCTCTAAATCTGGCAAATCGTATGTCTCAATTAAATTTTCTGTATTTGAAGGAATTGATTTCTCTGGATAACGAAAAATTAATTTAATGTCTCTTAAAGATAATCGCGTATTATTTTTGTATTTCACAATATAAATTACTTCATCTCCGCTAACCATTTTCTCCGGCCCTTGAATTTCTAAATCAACATTATCCTTGTCAAAAGAGGTCATGCCATGCCAAACCATAAAACCTGATACAACTAAAAAGGCAATTCCTAAATAAATCGCGCCAAGACGCAAGTATTTTTTCTGCTTAGCTGACAGTTTTCTTTCTTTTATTTCTTTCCATTCTCCTGATGAAGCTTTTTCTCTTTCTTGTCCAGGCCGAAACATTTCCGGTGTTTCAAGCCGTTCTTCAAATTCAGATTCTGGTTTATAAAGTTTTCTTCTTAATTTTTTTAGTTCCATTGATTGTTTCTTTTATTTTAACAAATAAAACGCCTCTTGTAAAAAAGATCTTGAATTTAATTTTTCATTTAAAAGCGCTTCAACAAAATCAAGAAAATTCTTTTGTTTGCCATAACCCAAAAATTCTAATAATCTATTCTCAAAATCACTGATAATAACTTTGACATCCTGATTTGGCTGATTGAGTTCCTGGAAACTAGATAAAAACATTTGCCAAATATTTTCATCTTTTTCTGGACCAATAATTAATTTATCAATCAATTCAGATAGATAATAGGCAGATGATAAAGAAATTAAATTTTGATGAAGAAAAGAAAATTTTTCCATTGTTTCTGCTCCTGTAACAATATCAAATCCCCTGGCCGGAGCAATCATTAAATGCGTATATAAAAAAAGCTCGAGATGACCTTTAAGTTTAGCTTGGTTTTTTCTAATTGATTTGCCTCTAAGCAAGATTTTGCCGAAATCTTTGGTATAAACAGTTAAAAGCCGGTCAAATTCGCCTATATTCGTTCTTTTAATGATAATGCCTTGGGTTTTATAAAGCATATGAATCAAGTGAATCAAGGACAGTCCTTAAAATGACATCCTTGTGCATAAGGATGTAATTTTAAGGACTGTCCTTGCAATATCATCCTATTTCTTTATTGTAGCATGCTTCGCAATAAATAATCTCTTTTCTGTCTGGGGCGTATGTTGTTTGGAAGGTAGTATTGCATCCTTTGTTCATACATTGCCTTTCCCATAGTTTCATTGGATTTCTTTGTTTAATCCGTTCTCTATGTCTGCAATCAGGGCAGAGTCGTGGCAAAGAAAAGTTCATCTTTTTATAGAATTTTAGTTCTGTTGGAATTAGACGGAATACTCCTGAGCCAGCGCAGTCATCAGAAGAACATTGTATTACTTCTTTTAATATAGAGTTATCTACATCTTTTATGCTGTCTGGAAGGTTTTTTGCTTTAATTGTTGGTTTATATTCGCTTTTAGGTTTGTCATGCCATGTATATCCTTGGTCTATTGCTTGTTGTTTGGTTAAGGGGAAGTATTCATTGGCTATTGTTTCATTGTAGGCAAAAGGACTTAATTCAACAGGGAAGAATTCTCCATACTTGTATACTCTGCCATTTTTATCAACATAGGGCATCTTGTTCATGTGTTCTTTGATTTTAGGAACTAATTCTTCATATTGTTCTTTTGTGTATTGCTTGTTTAGGATGCAGTATTGCTTGTGACGGAGGCCTACGCATGCGAAGAGGTTGGAGGAGGAGTGACAGGAAAGACAGTATTCCATATCTCGACAATTTGGCCAACAGTTAAAACAGAAACTTAATTGATTAAGGCCATTCCCCAAAAGAACGCCTTCATAGATTAGACTAGCTTTTTCTCCCCAACAATAATAATCGTAGCAATCTTGAGTTATGTCCCATATGAGATGGCAATACCTTAAATTTTCTCCTTTTTTAACTAAATATGAATCTTTAACATTTTTAGAATTATCAATATACTCACCAAACACGTTAACATTCTTACGGCCATGCATGTATTTAACCGGGAATTTTAAATGAAGTTGTTTGGTTTTATTGTTCAATTCTTGAATGCTTTTATAGGAACCTGTGTTAAACTCTTCAAGTTTTTTGAAATATTCTTCTTTAGCATACGACTTGTTAAAAATATGATACTTTTTGTGTCTCAAATTTGCACAGCCAAAACAATTAGAACAATTAATGCAATCTTTACAAAAATAAATCTCTTGACAGTCCGTACAATGGGAAGAAAAAAATGTTTTATAGCAATTGTTTAGCATAAATCCCTCATAACAAAGCTCTGATCTCCTAAGGTGATGATTATCATAACAATTATTGGAACGATCAATGCCATTACCATAAGCACAGTTCTCGGAATGGCCGGCAAAAAACAAAAGATAGCAGTTTTTTAAAAAGGAGGCTTGCATAGAATAATCACTATTAACTAATCCACTTGACATACGACTAGCCCAAGGCACCTCTCTGCTCAATTTTTTAATCTGTTTTAGGAACGACTTGTTAAAATCATAATCATGACCATATTTTAAAGGATCCCATTTATCTGACCACCAAATTTCCTGATCATAGATTTTAATCGGCGCTTCTGGAGAAAAAACAGAAAAGGTTTTCTTCTTGGAAAAATCGCATTTCCTCTTATACAAATTTGTCTCATTCTGAAAAGCAAACCTCCTCTGCATCCTACAATCTGGACAAAAGGTTGGTTCTGGCACGTCTATCTTCTTGTAAAATTCAAAGTCCTCCGGTTCTATAGTGAACTTGGCTTTGCAGTTTTGGCATATTTTTGTTTTAGATTGAGTCATGATTTGAGTCAAGGACAGTCCTTAAAATTACATCCTTATGCACAAGGATGTCATTTTAAGGACTGTCCTTGTGCATATCCAGTATACCTTATAAATCGCTTTGTTTTCAAGAATAAAAACAATGATTGTCTATCTTGACTAAATTTCAATAAAGAAGTAATATCCCAGATATAGTTCATTTACATTTGGTTTGGCAGAAATTTAAGGATTTCTTCCAAGGTTCTTTCCTTAAGAGGAAAGAGAAACAAAAACAGCTAAGGCTATGGGAGGTGTATTATGAAAAGGAAAGAAAAAGAAACATTTCTGGAAAGTCGTCCTCAACACGATAACTTTGAATATCTGTTGGCTAACCAGTTTCTCACTGAAGCATCAGATGAAGGGAAAATCAAAAAACTCAAAAAAGTTTTTGGGTTGGCCGTTGAATATCGCAATGATGAGGCAGCTTTAAAATTATTAACCCTTATAGATAAGGCGATTTACGAAAAGGAGAGAAGAATTGCTGAAGGACCTGGTGGCGACGGCCATCTTGGTAGAGCGTATGGACGGGCAAAAAGACAGTTGTACGATTACCTGATGGAAATGTATTGGCAATTACCGGACATGAAACCCGACCGTCACGATTGTCGTGACATAATGTGTCCGACAATGCTCCAGACAAAATTCTGGATTCTGGAAGAGGTTATTCTCAATTGGCAACCTGAAGAACAAGGAGCCGTCAGAACATTTCAATTTCTGATTGCTGCTTATGAACCTCTGTCAAAAGACTGGCAAACTCCTGTAGAAAACGCCGAATTCAAAATAAAATCCAAAGGACGATGGGTTTCTCAGGAGGAAAGAGGTGAAATTTTAAAGCTAATCCGGAGACAGAACACCAGATTCAAATCAGGAGAGATTGAAAAATGGATAAAACAACCTTGGATCCCTCATGAATTTGAAAAAATTTTAGCTATTGCCCGAACCCGCAATGGTGGACCAAAATTATGGCAAGATGACATTCGTAACGCTGAACTACTTAAATTATTTTCTCCAGACGAACGAACTGAAGCAGCTATTAATCTTTTCCAACGAGAATGCAAAATCATTGCTGAAATTGACCAAAAAGTCCAGAAGCTTATTAACCAAATGACATCTGAAGATTATTCAGGAAGAGAAGAAATCGGTGGTTCTGAATACGTCCTTGGCAAGAGAGGAATAATCTACAATACCATTTTCGAGATTATAATCCATATTAAACTAAGGCCTGATTGTCCAGAAGCTCTGGTTCGTGACAATTTTGGCCGAGCCAAACGACATATTAAAAAATGGCTGAAAGAAAATCATTTTCGTAAAGTAACTCTTAACATGCGTATAGAGGGAACAGATTTTAAGTTAAATGGAGAATTTTATGGAGATCATCATCATTTAGCTAAAAAAGGTTGATATTAAAACCCCGTTGGACTGAAACTAGTCTAACGGGGATTTTTTATTTCTTAAAACCAATTTGCCAGAAGCATAAAAAAAATATATACTGGAAACAACCTATGAAATTTACTCATTTACATGTTCACTCTCATTATTCCCTATTAGACGGTCTAGCTAAAATAGACCAGCTTTTGGACGCTTGCCAGGAATTAAAAATGCCTTCTATTGCCTTAACTGACCATGGTTCAATGTATGGATTGGTTGAGTTTTATAAAAAAGCTAAAAAAAGAGGAATCAGGCCTATTATAGGATGTGAAGCATATGTTGCTTTTGAGGATATGCATCAGAAAAGACCTAATATTGATAATAAGCGTTATCATTTAGTTCTTTTAGTTAAAAACGAAGAAGGATATCGAAATTTGGTTAAATTAACTACAAAGGCCTATTTAGAAGGCTTTTACTACAAGCCAAGAATTGATAAGGAATTATTAAAAAAACATGCCAAGGGCTTAATTGGATTATCTGCTTGCATTGCTGGTGAAATACCTAGAGCTATTATTTCTGGCAAAATAGATCAAGCAGAGAAATTAACCTTGGAATATCAAGAAATTTTTGGCAAGGGCAATTTCTATTTAGAAATCCAGCATCATTCTAATTTACTAGAACAAAAACAAGTTAATGATGCTTTAATTAAAATTGCTAAAAAACACAAAGTTCCTTTAATCGCAACAAATGATGTTCATTATGTTAAGCCAGAAGACGCAGAAGCTCAAGATGTTCTAATGAGCATTCAAATTGACAAGCGTTTATCTGACCAAGACCGCATAACTATGAAATCTAATGATTTTTCTCTTAGGCCAACAGAACAAATGATTAAAGATTTCAAAGATGTGCCTGAAGCAATTGAGAATACCCAGAAAATTGTTGAAAAATGCAATTTTGAATTTGAATTAGATAAAATTCAATTACCCTCTTTTGAGGTCCCTAATGGGCAAACACCTGATGAGTATTTAGAAAGTTTATGTAAAAAAGGATTGGAAAAAATAAGATTTGAAGCTTCTTCTAAAGAAGTTTTAGATAGATTGAATTATGAATTAGATGTTATTAAAAAAACTGGTTATGCTTCTTACTTTCTTATCGTGCAAGATTTTATCAATTGGGCTAAATCCAAAAATATTGTTTGCGGTCCAGGGAGAGGAAGCGCAGCCGGATCAATAGTCTCGTATCTTATTGGCGTCACTGCTGTTGATCCGCTTAAGTATAATTTGCTTTTTGAGCGTTTTTTAAACCCAGAACGCATCTCTATGCCTGATATTGATCTGGACTTTGCTGATGATCGCCGCGATGAAGTAATTGAATATGTGGCAAAAAAATATGGCCAAGGACACGTTGCTCAAATTATCACTTTCGGAACTATGGCTGCTCGAGCTGCTGTCCGTGATGTAGGCCGAGTGCTTGATTATTCATACAGTTTCTGCGACCAAATAGCTAAAGCAATTCCTCTTGGTTCAACTTTAGAAAAAGCTATTTATGAATCACAAGAACTGCATAGTAGCTACGAATCAGATGATAACACTAAACGGCTAATTGACATGGCTATGAAATTAGAAGGCGTAGTTCGCCATGCTTCCACTCACGCTTGCGGAGTTGTTATTACTAAAGAACTACTTGATGAATTAGTTCCCTGCCAATATCCTACCCAAAACGACGAATCCATTGTTACTCAATATGAAATGCACTCTATTGAAGATTTAGGCCTTTTAAAAATGGACTTTCTTGGTTTAAAAACTTTAACAGTTATTCAAAATACTCTTAATCAGATAAAAGAATACAATAAACAAGAAATTGATTTAGCTAATATTCCCTTAGATGATAAAAAAACATTTAGCTTATTCCAACAAGCAAATAGCACGGGCGTATTCCAATTAGAATCAAATGGAATGAAGAGATACCTCAAACAATTAAAGCCAACTCAATTTGAAGATATTATTGCTATGGTTGCTTTATACAGGCCTGGCCCAATGGAATTTATTCCAGAATTCATTGCCCGAAAACATGGTCTTAAGCAAATCGAATATCTCCATCCTTTACTTAAACCGATTTTAGAAAACACTTACGGTGTAATGGTTTATCAAGAACAGCTTATGCGTATTGCCAGAGATCTAGCTGGCTTTACTCTTTCAGAAGCTGATGTTCTTAGAAAAGCAGTTGGCAAGAAAATCAAAAAACTTCTGGATGAACAGGAAGAAAGAATGGTTAAAGGAATGATTAATAATGATATTGAATCAAAAATAGCTAAAAAAATCTGGAAAACTATTGAGCCATTTGCCCAATATGGATTTAATGCCAGCCATGCTACATGTTACGCTTTAATTGGATACCAAACTGCTTATCTTAAGGCGCACTTTCCAACTGAATTTATGGCCGCTACTATGACTTCTGAGCAAAATGATATTGAAAGAATCGCATTTTTGGTTAATGAATGCCAACAAATGAATATTAAAGTTTTACCGCCTGATATTAATGAAAGCAACCAGAATTTCAGCAGAATAGATGAAAAAATAATTCGTTTTGGACTTAAAGCAATAAAAAATGTTGGAGAAAATATAGTTCAAAGTATTGTTCAAGAAAGAAAAAATAATGGTCCATATCAATCAATTACTGATTTTATTGAAAGAGTTGAATCTAAAGATTTAAATAAAAAATCGCTGGAAAGCTTAACTAAATGCGGAGCTTTAGATGTTTTTGGCGAAAGAAATCAAATTTTAACCGCTATGGAGCAAATACTTAATCTGGCTAGAGAAATCCAAAAAGCTAAAGAAAACGGCCAAGTAAGCCTATTTGCCGGACAACCAGATATTGAAGCTTCTTCCTTTAAATTGCCGAAAGTCATTCCAGCTGATAAAAAAGAGCGGCTTAGCTGGGAAAAAGAACTGCTTGGCCTTTATGTCTCCGAACACCCTTTTAAAAATTACGAAAAACGTTTGGCTAAAATAGCTACTTCCTGCCGTAATCTTTCTAAAAATCAAGTTGGTCAACGAGTCAAAATTGGAGGATTCATTAATAAAATTAGAAAAATTAATACGAGAACCGGCCATCCAATGCTTTTTGTTGAGATAGAAGATACTACTGGACGAATAGAAGCTTTGGTTTTCCCTAATACGCTTGAACGAACATCTATGTCATGGCAAGAAGAAAAAATTGTTTTGGTTGGCGGTCGTCTAAGTGATCGTGATGGCAACTTGAAAATACTCTGCGATAGTGTTAAAGTATTGAAGTAAATATGTCTAAAAAAGAAGGGTTACAATTAGAAAAAATACGTCATTCTTTGTCACACTTGATGAGCATGGCAATTATTAAAATATATCCTGATGCTGGCCTGGGGGTTGGACCAGCTATAGAAAATGGTTTTTACCAGGACTATGGCCTGCCCGAATCTATTTCGTCAGAATTATTACCTAAGTTAGAGAAAGAAATCAAAAAAATGATCCTGAAGAATATTAAGTTTGAACAGCATGACATGAGTTTTGACAAGGCCTTAAAGTTATATAAAAAAGATCCGTATAAGAGCGAAATGATAAAAGACTTAAAAAAGGCGGGTGAAAAGAAGCTAAGCTTTTACAGGTCTGATTGGTTTGAGAACTTATGCAAGGGCCCACACGTTGCATCTACTAAGGAGATTGATCCTGATGCTTTCAAACTGACCAAAGTAGCTGGCGCTTACTGGAAAGGCGATGAAAAAAACAAAATGCTTCAGAGAGTTTATGGAGTAGCTTTTGAAACAAAAAAAGAATTATATCAATATCTAAAACAACAAGCTGAAGCTGAAAAAAGAGACCATCGGAAAATAGGAAAGGAATTAGATCTTTTTGTTTTCTCTGACTTAATTGGCAAAGGATTGCCTCTTTTAACACCTAAGGGTTCGATAATTAGACAAGAACTAGAAAAATTCATTACTGAAGAAGAAACTAAAAGAGGATATTTACGTGTTTATACTCCTGATTTAGCAAGATTAGAATTGTATAAGAAATCAGGTCACTGGCAGCATTACAAAGAAAGCATGTATCCATTAATTAATGTTGATGGCGAAGATTATGTTCTCCGGCCAATGGCTTGTCCTCATCATTTCATGTTATACAATTCACGTCCTAGAAGTTATCGAGAACTTCCTTTAAGATACGCTGAAATTGCTAGACAATACAGAAAAGAACAATCAGGAGAACTATCCGGACTTATTAGATTAATGGCTTTCTCTTTAGTTGATGCTCATCTTGTTTGCAGACCAGATCAAATTGAAAAGGAATTTAAAGATGTTTTAGAATTAATTCAGTATAATATGAAAATTTTAGGCATTAAAGATTATTGGTATCGTTTTTCAAAATGGGATCCTAAGAATAAAAAGAAATATACTAATAATCCAAAAGCATGGCAGAAAACTGAAAAGTTAATGAAAGAGATATTAGACAAATTAAAACTTAAATATGTTGAAGCTGAAGATGAAGCTGCCTTTTATGGCCCAAAAACAGATGTTCAAGTTAAAAATGTTAATGGCAAAGAAGATACTCTTTTCACTGTCCAAATCGACTTTGACATGCCTGGAAAATTTGATATGAGCTATATAGATGAAAAAGGCAAAAAACAAACACCTATGGTGATTCATCGAGCTTCTATTGGATGCATAGAACGGACCATGGCTTTCTTGATTGAACAATATGCTGGCGCTATGCCAGTCTGGCTATCTCCAGTACAAGCTCAGATTATTCCAATTAGCGAAAAATTCATTAAATACGGCGAGAAAATAAAAGAAATGCTTTTAAAAGAGGATGTTCGGGTTGAATTGAATAATGACAATGAAACTTTGGGCAAGAAAATTCGCGAGGGTGAAATGCAAAAAATCCCCTACCTTTTAATAGTAGGAGAAAAAGAACAAAAAGCTGGATCAGTTGCTGTTAGAGATAGGGAAAAAGGCGATCTCGGCCCTATGAAAACAAACAAGTTTATTGAAAAAATTAAGGAAGAGATAGAGAAGAAAATTTAATTTTTACTCTGTCAGCACTCTCGGTCCCTTATTAGTTACTGCTATAGTATGCTCAAAATGGGCTGATAAGCTATTGTCAGCTGTTTGAAAACAAGATCCATCAGGGCCTTTTTTTATTCCTGGCTGACCCATAACAGCCATTGGCTCAATAGCTAAAACCATACCTGCTTCTAATTTTAAGCCTTTATGCCGCTGTCCGAAATTAAGTATTTCTGGTGATTCGTGAAGCTGTTGTCCAATACCATGGCCACAAAGTTCTTTTACTATTTGAAAACCCTGTGACTCAACATATGTCTGAATCGCATGGCCTACATCACCAATAGTCTTGCCTGGCTTGACTCTATTAATAGCTCTTTTAAGAGCTTTTTTTGTTACTCTAATTAAACGTCCTGCTTCTGGAGAAATAGCTCCTATTGGCACAGTAACAGCCATGTCCGAGCAAAAACCATTATAAATAATTCCTAAATCCAAACTTAAAATATCACCCTCAATCAATTTCCTTTCACAAGGCGCAGCATGGACAACTTGTTCATTAATTGAAGTACACAAAGCAGCAGGAAATCCCTTATAGCCCTTAAAAGCTGGTTTAGCTCCAGAATCAAAAATAAGCTCTTCAGCGAGCTTATTTAAACTTTGTGTAGTAATACCTGGCTTAATCCCGCTTTTCAATTCTCTCATAATTCGAGACAGAATCTGACCAGCTTGAGCCATTATTTCAATTTGCTCTGGGGTTTTTATTGGTGTAGACATTGTATAATCTCTTGATAAACATCCTCTATTGATTGTTCACCATTAATTTTGATTAATCTGCCTTGTTTTTCATAATAATCAATTGCTGGCTGAACGTCTTTTTTATAAAAATCCAAACGCGATTGAATTGCTTCTGGCTTATCGTCAAAACGTGTTTCTAATTCTCCTCCGCATTTATCGCATTTTTCTAAATCTTTAAACTCGCCTACCCAGGGAATTAATCGACTGCAATTTTTACAAATTCTACGCTTAGTTAATCGGCTAAAAGCTTCTTGTTCTGAGATATCTAATAAAACAACTTTTACATTGTCCCATTCATACCATTCAAAAGCGCTATCCATTAATTTTGCTTCTATTAAAAAACGGGGACTTCCATCAACAATCAATCCATTTTTATTTATCTTCTTTCTCATCTCGGCTATTTTTCCTGCCCAGAATCTAAACATAACTGGCGTCGGAACCAAATCTCCTTTATCCATTACTTGTTTTAATTTCTTGCCAGTAAAATCATCTTTTTTGGATCTTTCCCTTAATAACTTGCCGCTGCTTAAATAATCAAAGCCAAACTCTTTTATTAAAAGTTTGGCTTGAGTTCCTTTGCCGCATCCAGATCTTCCAAGTAAAATAATAATTTGTGGCTGATTATCAGACATAATATTACAATTCTTCATAATCTCTCATTGTTAATTGAGAATTAATCTGACGAATAGTTTCTAAAACAACAGAAACAACAATTAAAAGAGCAGTACCGCCAATGGCAAATCCAAAAGCAGTAATGCCTGTAGCTCCTTGAATAATAGAAGGCAAAACAGCAATTGTTCCTAGAAAAATAGCTCCAAAAAGCAAGACCCTGTTAAGAATAAAATAAAGAAAATCAGAAGTTGATTTACCAGGACGAATGCCTGGAATAAAACCGCCCATTTTCTGTAGATTATTAGATACATTTTTAGGATCAAAAGTAACTGCTGTGTAAAAATATGTAAAAAGCACTACTAGGGCGAAATAACAAATACCGTAAAACCATGGATTTTGAAAAAGATTTCCAACTATTTGAGCAAAATGAGCCAGCCAGCCAATACTAGAAGCGCCCAAAAAACTAGCTACCATACCAGGGAAAAGCATGATTGATAAGGCGAAAATAATAGGAATTACTCCAGCTGGATTAACATTCAAAGGCAAATAAGTAGAAACGCCTCCATAAACTCGATGACCGCGAACACGCTTAGCATAAGAAACCGGAATATTGCGCCGTCCTTCAGTAATCACAACTACACTAGCCGTAATAACCAAAGCTAAAATAAGAAAAGCGATATACGAAGGAATTTTAGAAGGATCATAAGTAATTGCCAATTCCCTAATTGAAAGCGGCACACTAGAAACAATACCGGCAAAAATTAACAAAGAGACTCCATTGCCTATTCCTTTTTCAGAGACTAGCTCGCCTAGCCACATTAAAAACAAAGCTCCAGCTGTAATCACTAAAATAGAAGTAGCCCATTGGATTGTAGTAAAAGAACCAAGAATGCCTTGTCTGCCTAAAATATTTAACATAGCATAGGCCTGCAAAGCAGCTAAAGGCACAGTTAATATGCGACTATATTGATTAAATTTCTGGCGGCCAGATTCGCCTTCTTCTTTGTAAAGAGCTTCTAATTGAGGGAAAATCATTGTTAATAATTGCATAATAATCGTAGCTGTAATAAACGGCCCTAACCCTAACATAATAATTGACAAATTACTCATTGCTCCGCCAGTAAATATATTTAATAAACCGAATAACTGATTATTGGAAAAAAACTCTCTTAAACGCTCAACATCAATACCTGGCACTGGAATATTAGCCGCTATGCGGAAAACAATAAAGATCATTAATACAAAAAATATCTTCTTGCGCAGATCTTTAATTTTGAAAATTTGGATAGTTTTTTCTAACCACTTCATATTTTTAAATATTATTCAGATTTATCTGATTTGCTTTTTTTCTGAACACTTTTTGATAATCTTACTCCTTTAAATTTCAATTTTTTCTTTAGTTCTCCTTGTCCTAAAATCTTCACTTTAGGAACTCTGCCTTTTATTTTACCAATTAGACCCATCTTTAACAAACTTTGTGGTGAGACAATTTCATCACTCTTAAATTTTTGCTCAATATCTTTTAAATTAACAATAACTGGTCTGGATTGAAATCTTAATCTGTTTATTTTTGATCCTCGTTTTACTTTTGTAGTTTTATGTTTACCAGTTGTCCCTCTTCTTTTAGGTAAACGTTTGCTTAATGTTGTATCTCCACCAGCAAAATCCACTCGTGGTTTTTTCCCTGCTCGAGATTTTTGTCCTTTAACTCCTTTGCCAGAATAAGTTCCTTTTTTACCGCCACGACCAACTCGTTTACGAGATTTCTTCTTATATGTAGGTTTTAATTGATGTAATTGCATAATAGAATTTTAATTTCTAATTATTTGGTCTTTAATTTCTGCAATGCCTTAATAGTTGCCTGCGCATTATTTAATTTATTCTTGCTTCTGCCTAAAATTTTTCCTGAAACGTTTTCAACGCCAACTAAATCGCAAACTGCTCGAATGGCTCCGCCAGCAACTATGCCCTTCCCTTTTATTCCTGGTTTTAATAGAACCTTTGAACTGCCAAATTTTGCTTCTACTGTGTGAGGAATTGTTCCTTCAACTAAAGAAACCTTGATTATATTTTTCTTTGCGTCAGTTACTGCTTTTTCAACAGCTATGCTAACATCTTGACCCTTTGCTACGCCTATTCCAACTTTTCCTTTTCTGTCCCCAATAACTACAACTGCTCTAAATCTAAAACGCCGTCCGCCAGCCATTACCCTAACAACTCGAGCGACATCAAGTAATTTCTGTTCGTATTCTCTTTTTTCTTGTTGTTTAATAAACATATTGATTTAAAACTTTAATCCTTCTTTTCTTGCTCCTTCAGCCATTGCTTTAACCCGGCCATGATACTTATATCCTCCTCTGTCAAAAACAACTTTTCCAATTTTCTTATCTAATGCTTTCTTTGCAATTATTTGGCCGACTTTATAAGCAATTTCAACTTTATTAGTTAAAGCCCCTTTCTTTATCTCTGAATCATTAACTGAAATTAAAGTAATTCCTTTATCATCATTAATTAATTGTCCGCTGATATGCTGATTACTGCGAAAAACAGAAAAACGAGGGCAACTTTTAGTCCCTTTAACTTTTGCTCTGATGCGTTTATGGCGATTATAACGTTTTTCTCTTTTCTTTTGCATATTGTTTGAAAATTAAAAATTGAAAATTAAAAATTCTATTCCGTTCCTGCTGCTTTTTTACCTGCTTTTCTTTTAACAACTTCATCAACATACCTAATTCCTTTGCCTTTATATGGCTCTGGCTTGCGCTGATCTCTAATCTTAGCTGCAATTTGGCCAACTAATTGTTTATCTGTTCCTGAAATAGTAATAATATTCTTATCTGCCTTGAATTCAATTCCTTTTGGAGCTTCAATGTCAACTGGATGAGAAAGGCCAATATTCAAACTCAATTTATCGCCTTGAAGAGATGCCCTATATCCAACGCCCTGAATCTCTAATTTTTTTTCAAATCCATCAGTTACGCCTTTAACCATATTAAAAATTAAAGCCCTGAATAAACCCCATAAAGCAGAAGCATCTTTTGATTCTTTTTTAGGACTAACCAATAATTCTTTCTGTCCATTAGACGAATCTTTCAAAGTTAACTCAATTTGAGAAAGAATTGTCTGATTTAATTCTCCTAGAGGACCTTTTACTGTAATTTGATTATCGCTAATTTTTACTTCAACGTTTTCTGGAATTGTAATTGGTTGTTTTCCTATTCTTGACATAAATTTAGTTTAATAAATTTCGCAAAGTATTTCTCCTCCTAATCCTTTTCTCTTAGCTTCATTGTTAGTCATTAATCCTTGAGGTGTAGAGATAATAATTAAGCCATAACCTTGCCTAATTGGCTTTAATTCATCTTTCTTTATATAAATTCTTAAACCAGGCTTGCTGATTCTTTTTATGCTGCTAATAATTGGCGTATCATTCTTATACCTTAACTCAATTTCAATCACTTTTTTTGTTTTTTTACCTTGAGTATCTGTTTTACCGATTAATCCTTCTTTTTCTAAGATTTTGGCCAAATTAAACTTTAATTTAGAAAAAGGAATAGTTACTGTTTTATGAGAAACAGCTTGAGCATTTCTTATTCTAGTTAACATGTCTGCAATTGGATCACTCATATATTTAAAATTACCATGAAGATTTTTTTATCCCTGGTATTTCTCCTTTATTAGCTAATTCTCTAAAACATATTCGACATAAACCAAAATTCCGTAAATATCCTTTATTTCTGCCACAACGAAAACAGCGTCTTATTATCCGTGAAGAAAATTTTGGCTTTTTCTTGGCTCTAGCAATAACTGATTTTTTAGGCATAAAATTATTTACTATTATTCATTGAATTTTATTGGAAATCCCAATAATTTAAACATTTCCCTTCCTTGTTCATGCGTATCAGCCGTAGTAACAATGGCAATTTCCAATCCAAAAATATTTTTAGCGCTTTCTGCTGAAATCTCTGGAAAAATAATCTGTTCTTTGATCCCGATATTAAAATTGCCTTTGCTGTCAATATTTTTTTCTGGCAAACCGCGGAAATCACGGCTTCGCGGCAAAGCAATATTGACCAACCTATCTAAAAAATCATACATCTGCTGTTTTCTTAATGTAACTACTAATCCAATAATCATGCCCTCTCTTATTTTAAAACCAGCTTCAGATTTTTTAGCTTTACGCGATACGGGCTTTTGGCTAGTAATCGAAGACATATCTTTGGCAATTTCTTCTTGGACTTTTTCATTCTTATTTGTTGGATTAAAGCCAGTATTAACTACAACCTTAACGATTCTTGGCACAGCTAAATCACTCTTATACCCAAATTTCTCTTTCATGGCTGGAATAACTTGTTTTTGATATTTTTCTTTAAATTTCATAATTAAAAACTTTTAAATCTCTTGTTTGCATTTCTTGCAGATCCGATATTTTTTCTTTTCAACTATCTTGTACCCTACTCTTGCAGCCTTGCTGCATTTAGGACAAATTAATTTAACATTAGAAGCGTCTATTGGTCTAACAACTTCAATAATTTGTCCTTTTTCTCTTTCTTGTTTTGGGCGACGATGTTTTTTAGTAATATTAACTCCTTCAACAACAATCTTATTTTTACTAGGAAAAACTGACAAAACTTTGCCTTTTTTGCCTTTATCTTTGCCGGTTGTTACTAATATTGTATCGCCTTTTTTAATCTTCATAATTCTTTGGGTTGTTATAATACTTCTGGAGCTAATGATACTATCTTGTCAAAGCCTTTTTCTTTTAATTCTCGTGGAATTGGTCCAAAAATACGACCACCTTTAGGATTAAACCCATCAACAATAACTGCTGCGTTTTCATCAAAACGTATATAGGATCCGTCTGCTCGACGAAAAGCTTTTTTTTGCCGCACAATTACTGCTCTAACAACATCTTTCTTTTTAACCGCTTTTCTTGGTTCCGCTACTTTAACTGAAGCAACAACAATATCTCCAATCTGAGCATAACGCCGACGGCTTCCTCCTAAAACCTTAAAACATTTGATCATCTTAGCTCCGCAATTATCAGCTATTTTTAATTTTGTTCCTGCTTGTATCATGCTTTTATTTTAATTGATCTAATTTAATAACCTTCCATTTCTTATTCTTACTTATTGGCCGACATTCCTGAATAATAACTTTATCTTCTTTTTTATACTCATTTTTCTCATCATGAACCTTATATTTCTTACCAACCTTATATCTTCTCTTATATTTAGGATGCTTTTTATATCTATTAACTAAAACAACAACAGTTTTATCCATTTTATCACTAATAACTACTCCCTTAAAAAAACGGCCTTTTTTTTCTTCAACATTTTTATCTTTTTTAACTTTATTGTTTTTCATTATGGTTTTTTGATTTTAAAATAGTTAAAATTCTAGCAATGTTTCTGCGAAGTTCTTTAACCTGCTTAACATTTTTAAGTTTTTTTGAAGCTAAATCAAATTTAAGCTGACCAAGCTTATACTGGCTCCTATTCAAGAGGTCTCTTAATTCTTTTTCTGTTTTTTGACGTAATTCTTTAACTTTCATAAATGTGGTTTTAGCGAGTAATAAATTTTGTTTTAACTGGTAATTTATGACTAGCGCGACGCATTGCTTCTTTTGCCATTTCTTCAGGAATGCCATCCATTTCAAAAATAATCCGGCCTGGCTCGACTGGCATAACATAATGGTCAACACTGCCTTTGCCTCCGCCCATTGGCACTTCTATTCCTTTCTTGGTTACTGGCTTATCAGGAAAAACTCTAATCCAAATCTTGCCTCCGCGCTGAACATATCTAGTCATGGCGCGCCGAGCTGCTTCAATCTGCCTTGCGGTTAACCAGCATCCAGCCACAATTTTTAAACCAAAAGAACCAAACGATAATTCTGCGCCTCTGGTTGCTTTGCCTTTGCCTCTTCTGCGGCCTTTCTGCCATTTTCTATGTTTTACTTTTTTTGGGGATAACATAATTATTTATCAAATACTTCTCCCTTGTAAATCCAGACCTTTACGCCAACTGTTCCGTAAGCAGTATAGGCAGTTGCTTGAGCATAGTCAATATCAGAACGCAGGGTTTGCAAAGGAACTCTTCCTTTTTTCAACCATTCTTTTCTGGCAATCTCAGCGCCATTTAATCTCCCGCCAACCATTATCTTGGCTCCTTCAACGTTCTTATTCTGAATAATTTTATCTAAAGATTGTTTCATCACCCGGCGATAAGGCATTCGTCTTTCTAATTGGCCTGCTATTTCCATAGCCATAACCAAGGCTCGAGCTGTTGGTTCTCCAACTTCCTCTATTTCTAAACGAACTTCCAAATTGGCTGTTTCTGTCTTGTCTTTTTTAATAATTGCTTTTATTTCTTTCTTAAGCTCTTCTGCTCCGCTTCCTCCCCTTCCAATAATTAAACCTGGCCGAGATGTTTCAATAATAATATTAATAGCATTAACTGATCGTTCTATTTTTATTAAATTAATTCCAGCCTTATCTAATTTTTTCGTAATAAAATCCCGCAATTTTACATCTTGCTCTAAAAAATTTCTATATCTCTTTCGACTAAACCATTTTGATTTCCAGTCAGTAACTATGCCTAATCGAAAAATGTATGGATGAACTTTATGTCCCATGAAATTTTAATAATTAAATGCTTTTTCTCCTAAAAACCTTTTTAGCGTTGCCAAAAGTCTGCCTGCTGAAAAACTTTTTCTTTGATTGAGAAGTTGTTTGATATGGCTTAGGGGGCAAAACTTTTTTCGGCCTTGAAATAATTTTTTCATCTTCTCCTGTTTTTTCTACTGGCTGGCTGATTTCCTCTAATAAATCATGTTTTTTTTCTTCTTTAGCAGTTGATTTAATCTGATCTTTGGATGGTTCTTTTTTGATTTCTTTCTTAATTTCCTTATTAATTTGATCCAAAACTATAGTCAAATGGCTGGTTCTTTTCATTATTGAAGAAGCTCGGCCCATTGCTCGAGGACGCCATCGCTTTAGTGTTGGGGCAATATCAACAAAAATTTCAGCAATATAGAGATTATTTTTCTCTAAATCAGCGTTATGCTTAGCATTAGCTACTGCTGAATTTAAAAGCTTTAAAACATGCTTGGCTGACCTTTTTGTTAAAAATTTTAACTGTTTCTCAGCCTCTCCTACGGTTAATCCCTTAATTAGATTAGCTGTTAATCTAATTTTTCGAGGAGATATCCTTAAATGTCTTAATTTGGCTGTAATCATAAATTTATTGCTTATTTGCCTTTTTGCCTAGCAGATGTTTCCTGCTCTTTTTGCATTTTACCGCCGTGTCTAATAAATTTTCTTGTTGGAGAAAATTCACCTAATTTATGGCCAACCATATCTTCTGTAATAAAAACTGAAATATGATCTTTCCCATTATGAACGCCAAAAGTAAAACCGACCATTTCCGGAGTAATTGTGCATGCTCGAGCCCATGTTTTAATTATTGTTTTATCCCCCAATTTTAACTTAGCTATTTTCTTTAATAGCTTATCATCAACATATGGGCCTTTTTTTAAACTTCGTGACATAATTTAATAAATTACTTTATTATTTTCTTTTTTTCTTTGCTCTTCTTTTTAAAATTAATTTACTACTTGCTTTTTTCTTTTTTCTTGTCTTTACTCCATAAGCCAATTTCCCCCAAGGAGTTTTTGGCCCTCTTCTTAAACCAATTGACTGGCGGTTTTCTCCTCCGCCATGCGGATGATCGCAAGCATTCATTGCTGAACCGCGCACTGTTGGCCGACGGCCCATCCAACGGCTCCGACCAGCCTTGCCAATAACTACTGCGCCATGCTCTAAATTACTTATTTGCCCAAGACTAGCAAGACAGTTCTCTTTAACCATTCTTATCTCCCCAGAAGGCAATTTAAGGTGTGTATAGCCGCCTTCATGAGCCATTGCTTGAGCGCTACTGCCAGCTGAACGGACTATTTGTCCGCCTCGATTAGGAAAAAGTTCAATGTTATATACAAAACTGCCAGGCAAAATATTCTTTAATTGCATTCTATTGCCAATCTTTAATTTTGCTTTTTCCTGACAAATAACTTCATCGCCAATTTTAATGCCATCAGGAGCTAAAACATATCTTTTTTCTCCATCTAAATAGTTCAAAAGAGCTATAAAACAGCTTCTATTAGGATCGTACTCTAATGAAGCCACCTTAGCTGGAACACCCATCTTATCACAGCGTTTGAAATCAATCAATCTATATTTCCGCTTATGTCCGCCGCCTTTATGCCTTACTGTGATTCTGCCGCGATAACCTCTTCCAGCTTTTTCAACTAATTTTTTAGTTAATTTTTTAGCTGGCTTAGTTTTAGTTAAGACAGAATAATCAACTGAAGTCATTCCTCTTCTGCCTGGCGTAGTTGGTTTATAACGTTTCATATTAATTTTATCTAGGCAATAATTCTATTTTCTCCCCTTTTTCTAAAGTCACAATCGCCTTTTTAAATCCCTTTTTTAATCCATGCCGCCATCCCTGGCTTTTGCCTAGGCGCCTTCTCTTTGAAGGCATGTGAATCATACTCACTTTCTTTACTTTCACCCCATAAAGAGATTCTATGGCTTTTTTTGTTTCTGTTTTGTTGGCTTTTGGAGAAACTTTAAAAATATATTTATCTTGTTCTGTTAAGAGAGTTGCTTTTTCAGTAATATGCGGCTCTCTAATAACTTGATAAATTCGCGGTGTTTGCTTGCCAATGATTTTTCTTGGCAATACTTCCTCTTTTGGCTTCTCTTTTTCAACCTTTTTCTCTACTTTTTCTTTTGTTTTCCCGCCAGCAGCGGGTTCGCCTTTGGCGAATTTTCTAAATTTATCTAATAAAGACATGGTTTTAAAATTATTTTAAATAGGTTTTCTCAATCACTTTAATTGAATCTTGTAAAATTAATAGATATTGATGCGTTAAAATGTCTAAAACATTTAAACTGTCTGCTCTGATCGTCTTTGTTTTAGGAATATTTTTGACTGATTGGCTAATTTTCAAATCTGTTTTAGGCAAAACAATTAAAACGCTTTTATTTAAATTCTTTTTGAGTTTTGTTTTTAAATCATTAATTATTTCAACCATTAATTTAGTTTTTCTTTTTGTTAATTCTATATTGTCTAATAAAATTATCTCTTTATCTTTTAATTTAGAAGACAAAGTCATTAATAAAGCTTTTTGCTTCATTTTTTTATTAATTTTCTTACTAAAATTCCTATCTTTGGTTGGCCCAAAAGTTACTCCGCCGCCCCGCCAAATTGGAGAACGAATAGAACCATGTCTTGCTCTGCCAGTTCCTTTTTGCCTCCATGGCTTGCGGCCTCCGCCGCGTTTTTCACTCCTGTCTTTAGTATGGGCTATGACCTTTCGCGAATTAGCCATCTGAGCAACAACTGCTTGATGGACCAAATCCTGATTCATCTTCACGCCAAAAATTTCAGCCGGCAATTTGGCTTTTCCTGTTTCCTCGCCTTTTTGATTGTATATCTTAATAAGCATAATATTTTAAGGACTGTCCTTGATTTCTTTCTTCCCGGCTTTTTTCTTCTGAGCGTCTGCTTCTTGCTTTTCTAAATCAGCCATTAGTTTTTCTTCTTTCTCTTCTTTAACAGCTTTAATCTCTTTAGTGACTACTATTTCTAAAAGAGTTCCTTTTCTGCCTGGAATTGCTCCTTTAATAGCTATTAAGTTGTTTTCTTTATCTATATCAGCTATTTTCAGTCCTTGAACAACTATTCTATCGTTTCCCATGCGACCAGCCATTTTTCTTCCTTTTACAACTCTTTCTGGAAAAGCCGAGCCAATTGAACCAGGCGCCCTTTCAGTATGTTTAGTCCCATGAGATGCTGGCATGCCGGCAAATCCATGCCGCTTTACCACTCCTTGGAATCCCTTGCCTTTAGAAATGCCTGTTACTTTAACTACTTCACCTGGATTAAATAAAGAAACATTAATTTCATCATTGATTTTTAAATCATTTTTCGGAAACTCTTTTAAATAACGGAAAGCTTTGCCTTTCTGCGATTTTTTTATTCTCTTCTCCTTTATTTCTTCAAAGCCAATCTGAACAGCAGAATAGCCGTCTTTTTCTTTAGTTTTTATTTGGAGAACAAAACAAGGCCCAGCCTCAATTAAAGTTACTGGGACAACTCGGCCATCTTGATTAAAAACTTGAGTCATTCCTATTTTTTTTCCTAAAATAAATTTCATAAAAGTTAATTTGCCAATAAAATACCGGGCATTAAACCCGGTATTTGATAAGGGATATTGCCGAAATAATTAATTAGAAATAATCATATTGTTTTTATTTCAATATCAACACCAGCTGGCAATGTTAAACCCATTAAAGCGTCTATAATTTTTGGGCCAGGACTGATAATATCAATTAATCGCTTATGAACCCTCATTTCATACTGTTCTCGCGAATCTTTATGGACAAAACTGGAACGATTAATCGTATATTTATGAATTTCTGTTGGTAAGGGAACCGGACCGCAAATTTTAGCGCCATAACGATCAACCGCCTCAACAATTTGCTTTACTGATTGGTCAATAAGCTTATGATCGTATGCTTGAATTTTGATACGGATCTTCTGTTTGACTTCCTTTTCTTTTTTAGGTGCCATTGTTAATTAATTCAAAATAATTATTTTATTATTTTAGTCACTACTCCAGCGCCAACTGTTTTGCCGCCTTCTCTAAGAGCAAATCTTTGCTTGTTTTCCAAAGCAACTGGAGTTACTAATTTAATTTTTAAATTAACTGTATCTCCAGGCATAACCATTTCAGTCCCTTCGGGTAAAGAAACATCTCCAGTAACATCACTCGTTCTAATGAAAAATTGAGGCTTGTACCCGCTAAAGAAAGGTGTGTGACGTCCGCCTTCTTCTTTGCTTAAGATATATACCTCGCCTTCAAATTCTTGATGAGGAGTAACACTTCCTGGTTTAGTCAAAACCTGACCTCTTTCAATGTCTTCTCTTTTAGTGCCTCTTAAAAGAATTCCAGTATTATCTCCAGCCTGTCCTTCATCAAGTGATTTATTAAACATTTCTATGCCAGTTACTACTGTTTTCTGAGTATCTTTAACGCCAATAATTTCAACTTCATCATTGATCTTAATCTTGCCACGTTCAATTCTTCCAGTAGCAACAGTTCCTCGCCCTTCTATAGAGAAAACATCCTCAATTGGCATTAAGAAAGGTTCGTCAACTGCTCGAACTGGCTCAGGTATGCTTTCATCAACAGCTTTCATTAACTGCATAATTGGTCCGCATTTAGGACAATCTTCTTTGCCGCATCCGCATTCTACAGCCTGTAAAGCAGAACCTCGGATAATAGGAATTTTATCTCCTTCAAATTCATACTTGCTTAAAAGTTCTCTAATTTCCTGCTCAACCAAATCAATTAATTCAGAATCATCAACCTGATCAACCTTGTTTAAAAATACAACTAAAGCTGGCAAGCCAACTTGGCGAGCTAAAAGAATATGTTCTCGCGTTTGAGGCATTGGACCATCTGAAGCAGAAACCACTAAGATTCCTCCATCCATCTGGGCTGCCCCAGTAATCATATTTTTAATATAGTCAGCATGTCCTGGACAATCAATATGAGCATAATGACGTTTTTCTGTCTCGTACTCAACATGAGCCACAGCAATGGTCAAGCCACGGGCTTTTTCTTCAGGCGCGTTATCAATATCATCAACGCCTTTATCCTGAGACTTAAAACCAGCTGCTTTTAAACATTTTAAAATAGCCGCTGTTAATGTGGTTTTACCATGGTCAACATGACCAATAGTTCCTACATTAAGATGTGGCTTAGTTCTTTCAAATTTCTCAGCCATAATAACTATGGGCAATAAACAATGGATAACGAACAACAAAAAATAATTGGTCGCTATTAAATGTTTTTACCTTTAATTAACTTATTTTAAATTTTATATGCTTTATGTAAATATAAGTTTACAAAACATCCTCCACTTAGTCAATACCCTGTATCTTTATATTAGCTTAAAAAGGCAGATCTTCTACTTTGACCGCTTGATTATCTGTTTCAGTTTCAGGAACTTCAATTTGTTTATCCTCTTTTTCTTTCCATTCATTAATGTCTTTATTAACTTCTTCTACTTCATCATCTATTTTCATTACCAAATAAGTCGGTTCATTCTCTTCTATTATAATACACTTTCCGCCTTGTTTTTGCAAGATTTTTTTAATAGTTTTCCACAACATAATAATTAATAATTTAAAATTTAAAATTTTATTTCTCTTCTCCTATAATCTTCTCTGCCACATTTTTTGGCACTTCAGCATAATGGCCAAATTCCATTGTAAAATTAGCTCGTCCTTGAGTTATTGACCTTAGCTGTGTTGCATAGCCAAACATGCCAGATAAAGGAACTTGTGCATTAATAACTTTAACTTTATTCATTTCTTCTCCTCTATCTTCCATTTCTTCAATTTTCCCACGTTTTGAACTTAAATCGCCGATAACATCTCCCATAAATTGTTCTGGAGTAATCACTTGCAGTTTCATAATTGGTTCTAAGAGAATTGGATTAGCTTGTTTAAATGCTTTCTGCAGAGCAATTGAACCAGCGATTTTAAAAGCTGATTCAGAGGAATCCACATCATGGAAAGATCCGTCATAAAGAGTTGTTTTAATATCGACCACTGGGTACCCAGCTAGAATACCTTTGCTCATTGCCTCTTTAATTCCTTTTTCCACAGCTGGAATGTATTCCTGCGGGATAACTCCTCCTTTAATCGCATCAACAAATTCAAATCCTTTGCCTTGTTCCTGTGATTCAACTCGCAGCCAAACATGGCCGTATTGGCCGCGTCCGCCGCTCTGCTTAATATATTTTCCTTCAGCTTCTGCTGTATCCTTAATTGTTTCTTTATAAGCCACTTGCGGCTGGCCAATGTTCGCTTCTACTTTAAATTCTCTTAACATCCGATCAACAAGAACTTCTAAATGCAGTTCTCCCATGCCGGAAATAATTGTTTGTCCTGTTTCTAAGTCTCCCTTGATTTTAAAAGTAGGATCTTCTTCAGCCAGTCGTTTCAAAGCCAAGCCCATTTTTTCCTGGTCAGCTTTTGTTTTTGGCTCAATAGCAATAGAAATAACTGGTTCTGGAAAAATTATTTTTTCTAAAATAACTGGATAATCTGGATCAGTTAAGGTATCGCCAGTAGTTGTGCTTTTTAACCCAACTACTGCAACAATATCACCAGCATAAATTTCTTTAATTTCTTCTCGCTTATTAGAATGCATTCTTAAAACTCTGCCAACTCTCTCTTTATCCCCTGTACTTGAATTCAAAACATATGAACCGCTTGCTAAGGTACCAGAGTATAATCTTAAATAAGCCAATTGACCAACAAAAGGATCAGTAGCTACTTTAAAAACTAAAGCGGAAAACGATTCATCATCTTTACTTTCTTTGATTATTTTTTTTGTTTCGTCTTTTGGATCAAATCCTTGTACAGGAGGCATGTCAATTGGAGACGGCAAATAATCAATAACAGCATCTAATAAAAGCTGAATGCCTTTATTCTTTAAAGCAGAACCGCAGAAAACAGGAACTAGTTTATAATCAATAACTGCTTTGCGCAAAACTCGTCTTAAATCCTCTTCTTTAATTTCTTTATCATTTAAGTACGCTTCTGTCAACTTCTCGTCCTGTTCAGCAATTTTCTCAATTAATTTTTCCCTATAATCCTTACTCTGTTTTTTTAATTCTTCAGGAATTTCTTCTTCAGTCATGTCTTGGCCATAGTCACCAGCAAATTTATACGCTTTCATTTTAATTAAATCAATTACTCCTTCATGCTTGTCTTCTAATCCAATAGGAATTTGCATGGCTATTGCTTTTGGAGTTAGCCGTTCCCAGATTGATTTCAAGCTCGTTTCAAAATTAGCGCCGGTCCTGTCTAATTTATTAATAAGACAGATACGAGGCACTTTGAATTTATCTGCCTGATGCCAAACTGTTTCTGATTGCGGTTCTACTCCAGCTACTCCGTCAAAAACAACTACTGCCCCGTCAAGAACCCTTAAGGAACGCTGGACTTCAACCGTGAAATCAATATGGCCAGGCGTATCAATTATATTAATCTTATGTTCATTCTCTTTGTTAGTCTCTTTAGATAAATATCCCCTAGGAGTCCAAAAACAAGTTGTGGCTGCAGAAGTAATAGTAATTCCTCGTTCTCTTTCTTGTTCCATCCAGTCCATAATTGCTTCTCCTTCGTGAACTTCGCCGATTTTATGAGAGATTCCAGTATAAAAAAGAACCCGTTCAGTTACGGTTGTTTTACCGGCGTCTATATGGGCAATAATGCCAATATCTCTTATTTTTTCAATAGGATACTCTCGTGCCATATAATTAAATTACCAAGAAAAGTGAGCAAAGGCTTTATTAGCGTCAGCCATTCTATGCGTATCTTCTTTTTTCTTTACGGCTTCGCCTGTGTTTTTAGAAGCATTAAGCAATTCCTCAGCAAGTTTTTGAGCCATTGGCTTTCCTTTTTTTGACCTTGCAATCTGAATAATCCACCGTATGGCTAAAGTGGTCTTTCTATCGCCACGCACTTCGCGAGGTATTTGATAATGGGCTCCTCCAACTCTCCGTGATTTCACTTCTACTAATGGAGAAACATTTTTGATTGCTTGATCAAACACTTCTAAGGGATCTTTCCCTTTTACAGATTTCTCTATTATTTTAAAAGCATCATAAAATACTCTTTGAGCAACTGATTTTTTTCCGTCTTTTAATAAATAGTTAATAAACTTAGCAACTAAAGTGCTATTATATTTAGTATCTGGGATAATTGTCTTTTTTATTTTTCTTTTTCTACGCATAGTATTAGTTTAAAGGACAGTCCTTAAAATTACGTCCTTATTCACAAGGACGTCATTTTAAGGACTGTCCTTTGTTTCAGGACTTGAAGATTCTGATTCAGTTGTCTCAGCTTTTCCCCCTGCTCCTTCTTTTTTAACTGCTCCTTCTTGTTTTTTAGTTCCATAACGGCTTCTTTTCTGCTTGCGTCCATCTACTCCTTCTGTATCTAAGACCCCTCTAACTACATGATAGCGCACTCCAGGCAAATCTTTAACACGGCCACCGCGAATTAAAACAACTGAATGCTCTTGCAAGTTATGCCCTTCGCCAGGAATATATGCAGTTACTTCCATTCCATTAGTCAATCTGACCCTAGCAACTTTCCGTAAGGCCGAGTTTGGTTTTTTAGGAGTCATTGTGTGTACTTTTAAGCAAACGCCTCGCTTAAAAGGAGAAGGCGTTCTTTTGGGTCTATTTTTTAATGAATTAAAACTTTTCCAAAGGGCTGGTGCTTTTGGTTTTTTCTTTGAAATTTTTCTTGGTTTTTTAATTAATTGATGAATAGTCGGCATTTTTTTAAAGTAAAAAAATAATCTACTTACTTAAAATAGCAGATTACTATAATAGTGTCAAACAGAATATTATTTTGCCTGATGGATGACTCTTTGAGGAAAAGGGATTTCAATGCCTTCTCTGTCAAAGGCAATTTTAAGCTGTTTTCTTAACTCACCAAGCACTACCCACTGTTCCAATGGCTTAACCTCTCCTGATATTTTAATAATTACTGATGAATCAGCAAAATCATCAATTCTAACAAACTCTGGCGCTTTAATAATTTTGTCTTTCCATTCTGAATCTTTAGCTATTTCTTCCCCAACTTGATTAACTACTTTAATTACCTTTTCTATATCAGTATCATAAGCAATGCCTATCTTCATATTAACTCTGGCAAATTCTTTGGACAAATTAGATGCAATTTTTATCTCTCCATTTGGGATATGATGAACAGTGCCGTCTATGTCGCGCAAAATAGTCATTCTTAAATTAATATTCTCTACTGTTCCTGCTATATCTCCAATTTTGACTACATCGCCTATTCTGTACTGATTTTCTAGAATAATAAAAAGGCCGGTAAAGAAATCACGGATAATATATTGGGCGCCAAAACCGATTGCCAAGCCAAATACTCCAGCTCCAGCTAATAAAGGACCAATATTAACTCCTAATTCTGAAACAACCATTAGAATTACTGCTGCCCAGATAATAACTTTTACTGTTCCCTCAAAAACACCAATCAAAGTATCCTCTCTTTTCTTTTCTTCCGCTGGAGATAAGGATCCTTTGGAAACAATCGCTTTTCTAATAATCCTATCAATCATTGCTCCGGCAAAATAACGGACAATAAAAGCGCCGACAAGAATAACAATAATTCTTATGCCATGAGCAAAAAACCAAGGGGTTATGCTGTTTATAATGTTTTGTAAAAACTCCTGCATAGATTTATAATACCAGTATAACAGATTTTTATAAAAAGAAAAGATCTGCTTTTTTAAATCAAGGTGGAATAAAAGATATGAGCCCGTTCTAAAAAAAGAAACGGGCCCAGTTTGCAAAATCTATTAGTACGGCTCATAAGAACTAAATGGCCTCTATGGTCGAAGGCGGCTTAGGCGCCTCATTAAAGGTCACACTAACCACGCTGGGAATTGCATCTATAACCTCTTTGACCAGTATTTGTTTTACCCATTGCTGTAGATTTGTCGGTTGAGCTGTTCTTGCATCAACGCTTTCCCAGCATCTAACTTCAATTTGCTGGCCAAAAACCCTCTTGTTGTTTTTCATTCCAGTTACTTTATCTTCGTGCAAAATAGCCAGGTATTGAAAAGCGTTCGTGAATTCTAATGCTTCCTCAACAATCTCTGTGGCCTTCCTGACTATCTCCACCTTTTCGAAGGTCACTTCGCCGATTATCCGAGTAGCCAGCCCTGGGCCAGGAAAGGGTATCCTGTTATAAGCTGATTCAGGCAACCCCAATGCGGCTGCAACTTTTCGCACTCCATCCTTGCGAAGTTGAACAAGAGGTTCAATTATTTTATACCCGAATTCCTTTTGAGGATCGATTCCTAACTGTTCAAAAACATTATGTTGTCTTTTAATGCCTGCTACCGTCTCATCGACATCAGTCAAAATAGTTCCTTGCAAGAGAAACTTAGCGCCACTTTCCTCTACCAAATTGCCAAAAACTTTCTTATAGAAAGTTTGAGTGACTGCCTCTCTTTTTTCTTCAGGGTCAATAATGCCCTCAAGAGCATTAAAAAACTCTTCTTGGGCATCGACTATCTCAATAGGAATACCCAACCCCTCAAAAAGAGAAGCCACTTGTTGAGACTCATCTTGTCTCATTAGGCCATTTTCAATGAAAAAGGTTTTGAGTTTATTGCCCAGTGCCCTGTGACCAAGCATGGTCACGGCAGAGGAATCGACTCCGCCAGATAGAGCATTGATAGCCAAACCATCACCAACTGTTTCTGATATTTCTCTTGTTTTAATTCTGATAAACGCCCCTGGTGTATTCAAAACTCCTATCATAATCTCTTGTATCGCCATACTAATTACCTCCTCTCAAAAAACTATTAAAATATTTAATTGTTAAGCTAACCTCCTTTTTACTTACATCTTACTAACATATCTAAAAAAGTCAACCAAAAAAACAACCTATTAAAAAAGCCATGCTTCTAAGAAATCCAAAAAGATGGACAGGCAGATAAACAAACTAAAACAAAAAAACCGCCAGTATGGCGGTTTTCATAAAAATACTCAATAAATATTATGTTATGGATCAATAATTTTATGATTGCATTTACGATTTTTTTGATTCTGTTGTGAATTTGAGATAATCTCAACATAAAGACCTTTTTTCCAAAGAATATCTCTAACATAACAAGATATCGTAGAATAATCTGATGCTGCTATATTCAATGGTAAATTTAAAAAATATATATTATCAGAAGAAGTTTCTGATGTTATCCCTGTACTTAAAATTTCTTTTTTTATCTCAGATTCAGAATATATTAAATTTTCCTGTTCATCAGGGACAACCCAATCTTTTACTTTCAAAGCAGTAAAGCGAACTGATTCAATATCGTTTTGTCCATTAGTAGTAATACTTTCAATTACTGACTTACTAGATGATTCAAAAGAAGAACCATCATAAGAACATGTATCTAATTCAAGAATTACACCAATTGTATCGTCTTCTTGATGTAATGATCCCATGTCAGAATTATCTATAAATGTTTTTGAATTTTTTAAATAATAAATTTTTTCCATATTGAAATAATATCAGATTATAATTCTTGGGTCAAGTAAAGCAAGCAACTTAATTTAATTATAAGTTTAATTTATTTTAGCTATTTTTTTAAATTTATTACCAACCATTGAAACCGTTATTTTAGAAATATCCAAAACTGGCGCTAAATCCTTAAAATATTGATTCGGCTTAGAAACATGACCTTCTCCCTGAAATCTTTTAAGAAACGCATCTCTTTTAACTTCATAATCAGCATCACTTATTGCCTCTTTTGCAATTTGACCAAGAAAATATTGAGTAGATTCTAACTTTTTTCTTATTTGGCTACACAATGCTTCTTTAATTTCATTCACTGCTTGTTCTGCTAATGTGCATTTAGAATAAAAATCATTAATTAAATCCAATTCATCTCTATCAAAATCTCTTACAAAAAGATGATTATATTTTATCCAACTATTTACGGGCAAAATAAATATCTTTCTTATTTCATCTGTTGGTCCCATTCCTCTAATTTGTTCTAATCCTTTTTCTGCATTTCTCATTTCAGTAAGGATAATATTTGCCGCCTCTCTTTTATGGTCTTCTTGCTTCTTAAGATATAAATAAATAGCAAAACTACCTACAAGTAATGTTATTAAAGGAACAAACCAACCCGAATTTATTAAGCCAGGATAAAAAGATTCCAGAATAAGAGAAATTCCAATAATAATTGCGTTAAAGATAAAAACTTGAATTATTGGGGTTAATTTCATAATCCCTACCTCCACCCTTGGCTGATTGCTTTCCAAATCACACGTTCTTGCGGAATTTGGATTGGGCCTTGGGGAGTTTGTTGGGTTGTTTGAACTTGACCTTTTTTGTATTCTAAAACTAATTCAAAATAATTACTTAAAGAATCACTCTCCACAAAAGCAATCTTATAATCCTTCTTATTAACTGCTTGATTATCTCCTATCTCAATCTCCGGATTCCATGTTTTATCAAGTTCCATTTCTTTCTTATATTCCTCATACAATTCAGTCATTAAATCAGCCAAATCAGAATCAGCTGAATTAACAGTTGTTAATCCTAAATCTTCTTTAGCTTCTTTTCTGCCGATAAAATACTGATGAGAGTAAAGTTTTTCAGTAAAATAATCAACAATTTTATCTATTTCTACTTCATTAATCGGCTCTTGATGGCTTTTTAAAAGACGCTTAGCCAAAATACGAATTAAATTATGAGTCCGGTTAATATTGCCTAATGCCAAAGGATGAATTTGTGGATTTGCTTCAACAAATTTATTAAAGATTTTAGTTAAATCTTCGTCATTCTTAATGCCGAATTTATTCTTTGCCAAATCAAAATAAGCCATAACATCTTCAACAGAAATTGGAATCTTGTTTTGAGGATTATTTGGGTCTTGAGGATTAAAAATATTAGCTGCTGATGGGTCAATTGGAGAAAGTTCTGAAAGATCGCTCATTATAATTTCATCAGCGCCTAAAGAAATCATTGTTGCGGCGCTATGCGCTTTATAAGAAATTAAGACAGAAAATTCCTTGCAATATTCGCGAGCCATAGAAACCAAGCGCCAAGGTACCATCGTATCGCCGCCAGTGCTGTATAAAAATAAATCAATTTTTTCTGTTTTGCCTATTTTTCTTAAATGACCACTAATTACTGGAACAACATCCATAGCAATTCTCGCATTGACTGGACCTTTTCTATCGCTAGTTACATAAGTAATAACTTTTGAATCTCTTCTTTCTTCAATTTTTTTGATTAAATTTTGTGTATTCATATGTTCTTATAATAACACTTTTTTTATTATATTCAAGGTTTATTGGTAATGTGTACACACATATTGCACTTTTAAATAAATGGTATCATTAGGGCATATGAGTAAAATTATGCCCAACAATGAAATAGAAGAACGCTATCGCTGGATAGGACCAATAGTTGAT
>JABMPX010000020.1 GCA_013203625.1 Parcubacteria group bacterium
GAAGCATGCTACAATAAAGAAATAGGATGACATCACAAGGACTGTCCTTGACTCAAATCATGACTCAATCAAAAACAAAAACATGCCAAAACTGTAAATCCAAGTTCACTATAGAACCAGAGGATTTTGAGTTTTATAAGAAAATAGATGTGCCAGAACCGACCTTTTGTCCAGATTGCAGGATGCAAAGGAGGATAGGATCTCGTAACAATCGCAAGCTTTACAAAAGAAAATGTGATTTCTCTGGCAAGGAAATTGTCTCTGTTTTCCATTCTGATAGTCCGCATAAAGTTTATGAACAAAAAATTTGGTGGTCTGACAAATGGGATCCTTTGGAATATGGGAAAGATTATAATTTTAATAGACCTTTTTTTGAGCAATTTTATGAACTATCAAAAGTTGTGCCTTGGATTAATCTTAGAGTTATAAATTCTGTTGGCTGTGATTATTGCAATGGCATGGTTAATGGCAAGAATTGTTATATGAGCACTGGATATGAAGCTGAGGATTGTCTGTATATGGATGGCGCTGGAATGGCAAAAGAGTCTGTTGATTCAAGTATAATAGTTAGGTGTGAACGAATGTACGAAGATATTAATTGCAATAGTTCATATAATATTGTTTATTGTAAATATTGCGATAATTGCATTGACTCGGCTTTTCTTTATGACTGCCGTAATTGCCAAAATTGTTTTGCTTGTGTTAGTTTGAGAAATAAAAAATACCATATTTTTAATCGGCCATATACTAAAACAGATTACCAAAATAAGATAAAGAAATATGATATTGGCAGTTATCATACATTATTAAAAATCAAAGAACAGTTTGATAAATATAGTTTAAAATTTCCCAAGCCATGGGCCAGAATATCTAAATCAGTTGATGCTACTGGAAATGATATTCGTTTTGCTAAGAATTGTCATAATTGTTTTAATGTTTTTGAGGGCGCTGAGAATTGCAAATTTATATATGTAGCTGGATTAGCTTTAAAAGATAGTTATGATATAATAGCTGGCGGCGCTAAATCAGAATTGATGTATGAATCTGATTTTGTAATGGAAGGAAGAAATATTATATGTTCTGGTTCATTAAGTAATTGCTATAATATAAACTATGCAATGGAAAGTTATTCATCATCTGATTTGTTTGGTTGTATCGGCCTCCGCCATAAGCAACACTGCATCCTAAACAAGCAATACACAAAAGAACAATATGAAGAAATGATTCCTAGGATAAAGAAACATATGAATGATATGCCATACATAGACAGAAAAGGCAGGATTTATAAATATGGTGAGTTTTTCCCATTAGAATTATCGCGTTTTGCCTATAACGAAACTACAAATAGATGCCATTATCCGTTGACTAAAAAACAGGCGCTTGATAAAGGATATTTATGGAGAGATAAAGATAAATTGGATTATAAGCCGACTATTAAAGCTAAAGATTTGCCAGATAATATTAAAGATGTAGATGGCTCTATTCTTAAGGAAATAATAGAATGCCAGAATGCTGGTTCTGATTGTGCAGGCTCTGATGTATTCCGTATAATTCCTGAAGAACTAAAGTTTTACAAAAAGATGAATATTCCTTTGCCGCGATTTTGTCCTGATTGTAGATATTACAAGAGGATTAGGCCAAATCAACTAAAGCTTCATACAAGGCAATGTATGAATAAAGGATGTAATACTAAATTTCAAACAACATACGCTCCAGACAGAGAAGAGATTGTTTACTGTGAAAGCTGCTATAATAAAGAGGTGGGGTAATAAGGTGAAGCGTTTTTGGCCCGCCTTCGCCCTTTGGGCTTCGGCGGACGCTAAATTTTCCAACTAAAATAAATTTTAGAGAAAATTTGCGAAAGGGGGTGAAAAAAATGAAATTAAATAAAAAAGCTTTTGGTTTAACCTGCGGCATTTTATGGGGCTTAATTGTTTTTGTGGCAACTTTTTGGGTAATGTTCCGCGGCGGCGGGAATACTTTAGCTCTGCTTGATAAATTCTATTTTGGTTATTCAATCAGTTATGCAGGAGCTTTTATTGGTTTAGTTTGGGGTTTTATTGATGGTTTTATTGGCGGCTGGATTTTCGCTTGGCTGTATAATAGATTTATTAAATCAGGGGAATGATTAAAAAAGGACAGTTTTTAAAATTACGTCGTTATCACAAGGACGTAATTTTAAGGACTGTCCTTGATTGTTTGGACCTTGAAGGAAAGTATAAAAAAGGATAAAATAATATTATGACTTCTCAAGAAATCAGACAGAAATATTTAGATTTTTTCAAATCAAAAAATCACGCTATTATTCCCAGCGCTTCTTTGATTCCGGAAAATGACCCAACAACCCTTTTTATATCAGCAGGCATGCATCCTTTGGTGCCTTTTTTAATGGGAGAAAAGCATCCGCAGGGGAATCGTTTGGCAAGCGTTCAGAAATGCATCAGAACAATTGATATTGATGAAGTAGGAAACGCTTATCATCATACTTTTTTTGAAATGCTTGGAAATTGGTCTTTAGGCGATTATTTTAAAAAACAGGCAATTGAATGGAGTTTTGAATTTTTAACCAAATATTTGGATATTCCTATTGAGCGGTTGGCTGTTTCTGTTTTTGAGGGCGATGAAAATGCTCATTTAGATGAAGAATCAATTAATATTTGGAAAAGCGTTGGCATTCCTGAATCAAGAATTGCCAAATTATCTAAAGAAGATAATTGGTGGGGGCCTGCTGGACAGACTGGTCCATGCGGACCTGACACAGAAATGTTTTATTGGAACGACGATAAAGAGCCAGCTCCAAAAGATTTTGATCCTAAAAATACACGTTGGGTGGAAATATGGAATGATGTTTTTATGGAGTATAATAAGACAGCTGAAGGGGAATACGAACCATTAAAACAGAAAAATGTTGACACTGGCATGGGCATAGAGCGTACTTTGGCTGTTCTAAACGGTTTAAATGATGATTATAAGACGGAGTTGTTTATTAATCAGATTAATAAAGTTGAAGAATTATCAGGTAAGAAATATGAAGAATCAGAAGAAATCACTAAGGCAATGAGAATTGTGGCTGACCACATCAAAGCATCTGTTTTTATCATGGCTGACGATAAAAATATAGTTCCTTCTAATCTTGATCAGGGATATGTAGTTCGTAGATTAATAAGACGCGCAATCAGATATGGGAGAATGCTTAATATTGATAAAGAACTTTGGACTAGAGAAATAGCTAGAATAGTAATTAAGGATTATAAAGAAACTTATCCTGAGTTAGAGAATAATAAAGAATTTATTTTAAATAATTTAGATGAAGAGGAACAGAAATTTAAAAAGACATTAGAAAAGGGATTAAGAGAATTTGAAAAAGGAGCAGATGCTTTTGTACTATTTTCAACTTATGGTTTTCCAATTGAGATGACTCAAGAATTGGCAAAAGAAAAAGGGATAGAGATAGATATAGAGAAATTTAATGAACAGATGAAAAAACACCAAGAGCTTTCAAGGACAGCTAGCGCAGGCAAATTTAAAAGCGGATTAGCTGATGACAGCGAAGAAACTAAAAAATTACATACAGCAGCTCATTTGCTTTTAGCTGCTTTACGCAAGGTTTTAGGTGAAAATGTAATTCAAAAAGGCAGTAATATTACTCCAGAACGATTACGTTTCGATTTTTCGCATAATGAAAAATTAACTGATGAGCAAAAACAAGAAGTGGAAAAATTAGTTAATGAAACAATTAAAGAAGATTTACAAGTTATTTGCGAAGAAATGTCTTTAGACCAGGCCAAAGAACAAGGAGCAATGGGCATATTTGAATCTAAATATGGAGAAAAAGTCAAAGTTTATGCCATAGGAGGCAGCTCCGACGCAGGGTCGGAGCCTTCTTTTAGTCGGGAAATTTGCGCTGGGCCTCATGTTAAACATACTGGGGAGCTTGGGTATTTTAAAATTACAAAAGAACAATCCAGTTCAGCTGGAGTGCGTAGAATTAAGGCTATTTTGGAATAATTATTATTCACAGATAATTAGTTGTTATTAGTAAAAAGTTGTTGTAGAATATAAATATGGGGTTGTTTTTTAAGAAAAGGTCTAAATCTAAAAAAAAATATTTATTGGCATTAGATATCGGCACAGAATTTGTTAAGTCATTAGTTGTTGAAATAGACAAGGAACAAGGTTTAGTTATTGGCGTTGGCCGTCAGAGGCAATTAGTAAATAATATGAGAGCTGGAGCAGTAGCTGATATTGACGGAGTAACTCTTATTTGCCGGGAAGCAATTGAGCAATCTGTTCAAATGGCTCGAATAAGGCCAAATAGAGCCATAATTGGCATTGCCGGAGAATTTATTAAAGGCGCAACAACCAATTTCATTTATCAAAGAAGCAATCCAGAAGAAAAGATTGATTTAGCTGAAATAAAAAATATTATTCAGAAAATTCAATGGAGGGCTTTTGATAAAATACGTTCTCAATTATCATTGGAAACTGGCCAACCGGAAATCGAAATTAGATTAATTAACGCCTTAATTCCAGAAATCCGCATTGACGGGTATGAAGTAACTAATCCATTAGATTTTCAAGGAAAAGAAGTTTTTCTAAGTATTTTTAATATTTATGCCCCTTTGGTCCATTTAAGCGCTTTAGAAAATATTGCTTATAAATTGGGATTAAAGTTGCTTTCTATTGTTGCTGAACCATATGCCTTAACCAAGTCATCAAGTTTTAATCCAAGAAGCGGGGCTATATTCATTGACATTGGCGGAGGGACAACTGATATTGCATTAGTACGCCAGGGCAGGGTAGAAGGAATAAAGAGCTTTGCTTTGGCTGGCAGGACTTTTACTAAAAGACTTTGTCAAGCGCTTGATCTTGGCTTGGACGAAGCAGAAGAGATAAAAATAAAGCATGCCAATAAGCAGTTTAGTCAGAATGTCCAGCGAAAAATCGGAGAAATTATTAAAAGAGACATAGAGATTTGGCTTAATGGGGTAGAATTGATTTTAGAAGAATTTAATCAAGCTCATCCAAGAAAAGATTCTAAAACAGAATACGTTGAATTTTTTCCCTCTTTAATTTTACTTTACGGAGGCGGAAGTCTATTGCCAGGGATTAGAAATATTTTAAAAAAAGAGATTGTCCAAAACCAGTGGTTGAATAAATTTCCATTTGATAATCCCTTACAGATAAAATTTATTCGTTCTAATCAAATTGATAATATTACTGATCAAACTGGTATTTTAAAAGGTCCTGAAAATATTACTCCATTAGCTTTAGCTAATTTAGCTTTAGAACTGGCTGTTGATGAAAAAAAGATTCTTTCACCTATTTTACGACGAGTGATTAGAATGATGAGATAAAAAATTTTTAAATATATGAAAAACATCTATGTTGAGCCAGATGAAGAAATCGTCTCTATTATTGATAAATTAATCAATACTAAAGAAGAAGAGGTTAATTTGGTTGTGCCTATTGGCGCTCAGCTTTGGCAAAGTTCAATTAATTTAAAATTACTTAAACGCGAAGCGGATAATGCGGATAAAAAAGTTACTTTAATTGTTTCAGATGGATTAGATGCAGAAGCAGCTGAAAAAATAGGTTTTACTGTTAAAAAAGAAAAAGATCTTCCAGTAGAATTAATTCAAGAAGAGCATGAAGAGCAGGGAGAAAAAGAAATTAAAAAAACAAATCGGGGCAAAAAAGACATGATTAGTTACTTAATCAAAGAATTAAGACCAGGAGAAAAACTAAGCAATCCTTTTGCCTTTTTAAAACCAAAAGAAAAAAAACAAGATCTTCATTTGTCTAATCCACAACCTCAAAATTCAAAGAGAAGAATGGCTGATATTATTAATCCAATGGACGAAGTTAAAATTATTTCTCCTTATCGCGGATTTTTAAAAAAGAAACCAATAAAACCAAGTCCAATTTTATCAGAGGACAAATCTATTGAAAAAACAGAAGAAATTTTTTCAGCAACTCAAGAGCCAATTGCTTCAAAATGGCCTAAATTCTTTGTTATTTTCATTATTTTTGCTGTTTTAGTAGCTGGTTTAGTTGGTTATTTGGTTTTGCCAACTACTGAAATAACTCTTTCGCCAAAAACAGAGAAAATAAGTTTTGATTTGTTGGTTATTGGCTCTAGGAGCATTTCACAAATTGATGAAAGTTTAAACAAAATTCCTCTTCAGGAAATTGAAGTAGAGAAAACAAAAAAAAGAGAATTTTCAGCTACTGGAGAAAAGCAATTAAATGAAAAAGCAAAAGGATTTATTACTATTTACAATGAATACAGTTCTGACGAGCAGCCATTATTAGTAAGAACTCGTTTTGAATCGCCTGGAGGGAAAGTTTTTAGGACAACAAAAGCTATTACTGTTCCAGGGGCGAAAATAGAAGAAGGTAAGATTGTTTCAAGCAGTATTGATGTAGAAGTAATAGCCGATGAAGCTGGAGAAGATTATAATATTGACCCAACTAATTTTAATATTCCTGGTTTTAAAGGAACGCCTAAATATGCTAGTTTTTATGGCAAATCAGAAGAGAAAATGGAGGGTGGATATGTTGGTAAGGTAAAAGTGGTTTCAGTTGAAGATATTGAAAAAGCAGAAGAAAGCTTAACTGAAGATGTAAAAAATGAAGTTAAACAGGCCTTTCAGGAGCAAATCCCAACTGATTTAAAGGTTATTGAAGAAGAATTAAAAGAAGAAGTAACTAAATTATCTTCTAACAACAAAGAAGGAGATCAAATAGATAAGTTTACTATGGAAATAAAGGCAACAATTAAAGCTTTTCTTTTTAAAGAAGATGATTTAAAAAATTTAGCTGATTTAAATATAATTTCTCAAATTTCTGAAGATAAAATATCTCTTCCAGAAACGCAGCAGATTGATATAGGCGAATTAACTATAGATTGGGCAAATGGAGAAGTGTCTTTCCCTCTATACATTGAAGAAGAAGCAGCTTGGAAAATAGACACACAATTATTAAAAGAGAATTTAGCTGGTCTTACTGAATTAGAAGTAAGAGGATATTTAAGCAGTCAAGAGGAGATTGGGGAAGCTAAGGTTAGTTTTTGGCCATTTTGGGTTAAACGAATACCAACTCAAGAAAAGAAGATTAAAATAATTATTAACGGTGTTGACTAATCTTTATTTATTGTTTAAGATATAAAAGTGCCTCAATCTAAAGAAACAATTAGTCAGGAAGGTGTTGTTATTGAAAGTTTGCCTAATCTTAATTTTAAGGTCAAATTAGATAACGGAGAAGAGATTTTAGCTCATCTTTCTGGTCGTATGCGCCTATATCGTATTAGAGTGCTTGTTGGCGATAAAATAAAGGTAGAAATGAGTCCTTACGATAAGACAAAAGGAAGGATTGTTTATAGGGAAAAATAAAAGGCTTGGTTTAAAAATCCTAGCCATAGGCTTAGGGTTTTTGAGTGTCAAACTTTAAATAAATTTTGTATGAAAGTACGCTCCTCTGTAAAAAAAATTTGCGCTGATTGCAAGATTGTCCGACGAAAAGGTCGGGTTTATGTTATTTGCAAAAAGAATCCTAAACACAAACAAAGACAGGGGTAAATTTAATTATATAAAAAATGCCAAGAATAGCTGGAATTAGTATCCCAGAAAACAAAAGAATAGAAATCGCTTTAACCTATGTTTATGGCATAGGACATTCTTCAAGTAAGCGCATTTTATCTAAAGCTAAGATAAATCCAGATACCAGAACCAATAAATTATCTGATAAAGAAATTAATCTTTTACGAGAGATAATAGAGAAGAAATATAAGACAGAGGGAGAATTAAGGCAGGAAAAAATGTTTAATATTAAACGGTTAAAAGATATCAGCTGCTATCGAGGCACACGGCACAACAAAGGATTGCCAGCTAGAGGACAGCGAACTAAAACAAACACTAGAACAATTCGCGGCAATGTTCGGCGAACCATAGGAAGTGGACGAAAAAGAGCAGCTGAAAAAACATAGAATAAAATTTTAATTCATGGGTAAAAAAAGAATAATTAAAAAAACTGAAGAGGAGCTTTTGAAAGAAACTGAAGCGACTGAGAAAAAAACTGCTAAAGCGACTCAACCAAAGAAAACAAAAGGCAAGAAAAAACTTGGCCAGCTTATATCTGCCAAGGTCTATATCCAATCCACATACAATAATACGATTATTACATTGACTGATATTCAAGGAAATATTGTTGCCTGGTCAAGCTCTGGAGCAGTTGGTTTTAAGGGGCCTAAAAAGGCCACTCCTTTTGCCGCCTCAAAAGTAGTTGAGTCATTGCTTGAAAAAGTAAGAGATGCGAATCTTAGAGAAATATCCGTTTTTGTTAAAGGAGTTGGTAGTGGCAGGGATTCGGCTATTCGCGCCTTTGTTAATCATGGAATAGAAATTAACAGCATTAAAGATGTTACTCCAGTTCCGCATAATGGCTGTCGTCCGCGCAAGCCAAGAAGAGTATAAATAAATTTTATATGATAATTAATTCCAAATGTAAAAAATGCAGAAGAGCAGGTCAGAAACTTTTCCTTAAAGGAGAACGTTGTTATAGTCAGAAATGCGCTATGATCCGAAGACCTTATGCTCCTGGCGTTCATGGCAAGTCATTTAGAAGAAGAATGTCAGAATACGGCCAACAATTAGCTGAAAAGCAAAAAGTCCGGTATGTTTATGGCATTTCAGAACATCAATTTAAAAGATATTTTAAGGAAATTGTTGGGCAAAAAGGCGATAAAGAATATCTTTTTGTTAAAAAATTAGAAAACCGTTTAGATAATGTTGTTTTTCGTTTTGGTTGGGCTCAATCACGGAGGTTAGCAAGACAAATAGTTAATCATGGACATATTTTAGTTAATAAGCGAAAAGTGGATATTCCTTCTTATCAAGTGAAAAAAGGGGATATTATTAAAATTAAGGAAAAAAGCAAAAAACTTGCCCTTTTTCAGAACATAGAAGCATTTCTTAAAAAATATGAAGTTCCAGAGTGGCTTTCTTTAGATAAACAAAAAATAGAAGGGGAAATAAAAGACCAGCCTAAAATAGATAATTTAAGCGAGGTTGGCGAAATAAGTATGATTATTGAATATTATTCTAGATAAATTTTTAATTTAGAGTTTTCAATTTAATGAAAATTGAAAATTAGAAATTGAAAATTATATTTTATGCTTACTTTACCTAAAAAACCTAAAATTATTGAGCAAAAAGGGAATCAAGCAGTTTTTGAGATTGAGGCCTGTTATCCAGGATACGGAGTTACTTTGGGCAATGCTTTTCGTCGAGTTCTTTTATCTTCTTTGTCTGGAGCAGCAGTGACTGGTGTAAAAATAAAAGGCATTCAGCATGAATTTTCAACAATTCCTCATGTTATAGAGGATGTTGTTCAAATTATTCTTAATCTTAAGCAAATTAGATTTAAGTTGCATACTGATCAATCAATTAAGTTTTTACTTAAAGCAAAAGGAGAAAAAGAAGTTAAAGCTAAAGATATTAAAATAACATCAGAAGCTGAAATAATTAATAAAGATATTCATATTGCTACTTTGACTGACAAAAAAGCTGAATTAGAAATGGAAATTGAAGTAGAATCTGGATTAGGCTATTTGCCTACAGAACAACAGAAAAAAGGAAAATTAGAAGTTAATAAGATTGCTATAGACGCTATTTTTAGCCCAGTTCTTAAAGTTAATTCTTCAATAGAAAATATGCGAGTTGGCGAAAAAACCAACTATGACCGTTTAAGAATTAATATTGAAACAGATGGAACAATTACTCCTAAAGAGGCATTTTTGAAAGCAGCTAAAATATTAGTTGACAGTTTTGAAGTTTTTACTCTTTTAAAAGAAAAATCAGCTAAAAGCAAAACTGATTCTGGGAAAAAGACAGTAAAAGTTAAAAAAGAAAAAAAAGAAAAACCAGCCAAAAGCAAATCTGATTCTAACAAGATGGACATAAGTAAAATTAGAGTAGAAGATTTAAAAATCTCTTCTCGAACAAGAACTGTTTTAAATAATGCTGGCCTAAAAACAGTAGCTGGTTTGGTTAGAAAAAAAGGAAAAGATTTAGAAAAGATTGAAGGAATGGGGTCAAAAGGTATTGTTGAGATTAAAAGAGCTTTAGGGAAAATTGGCTTGACTTTAAAATTATGAAACATGGCAGTAAAAATAGAAAATTCGGCCTCAAACGAGATCAAAGAAAGGCTCTTTTAAAAAGTTTGGCTGCTAATTTAATTTTGGTTGAAAAAATAACTACAACTGAAGCCAAGGCCAAAGAATTAAGGCCTTTTGTTGAAAAATTGATTACTAAAAGCAAAAAGAACAGCTTGTCATCTATTAGATGTCTATCTAGTTATTTTCCAGAAAAAGCAAGAAAAAAAATAGTAGAACAGATTGGACCGCGCTACAAAGAAAGAGCTGGTGGATATACTAGAATTATTAAATTGGCTCCACGCAAAACAGATAGCGCAAAAATGGCTATTATAGAATTAGTGAAATAATTTACTTATGATACATACAATTGATGCTACAAATAAAATATTAGGGCGTTTAGCTGTAGAAGTAGCTAATTTATTGCGTGGCAAAAATAAGCCAAGTTTTGTTCCTTATACAGACAAGGGAGATGAAGTAATAATAATTAATACAGATAGAATTAAAGTAACTGGTAAAAAATTAAAACAAAAAATTTACTATCGGCATTCTGGTTATCCTGGCGGGATTAAATCAATTGAATTAGAAAGAGCTTTAGAAAAAGATTCTCGGGAAGTTATTAGAAAAGCAATTTATGGAATGTTGCCAAAAAACAAACTACGGGACAAAATAATCAAGAAGCTAAAATTGTATAAAAAAGAAAAAGAATAAAAATTTTAATCATGGTTATAAAAAAGAAATCTATTAAAAAAACGCCTGTTAAAACCAAAAAAGCTTTGGTCAAGAAAGCCCCTGTTAAGAAAGATTCAGTTGAAGAGGCAAAAATAGAGAAAAGATATTATGAAGCGGTTGGCCGGCGGAAAAAAGCAACTGCTCGTGTTCGTCTTTTTACTTGCCAGCCTTTTGAAAATGAAAAAGGAAAAGTTTTGGTTAATGGAAAACCTTATGATGATTTTTTTACAACTTTTGAACTTCAAGAAAAAGTTATCAGCCCTCTTAAAAGAATGAAATCGCTTAATCGATTTGAAGCAACTGTTAAAGTTAAGGGCGGCGGAATCCTTGGGCAAGCAGAAGCTATTCGCCATGGATTGTCTAGGACTTTAGTTAAATTTAATCCAGATTTTTCCAAGAAACTCAAGAAAGCCGGTTTTCTTCGACGCGATCCGCGGAAAAAAGAACGGAAAAAACCAGGATTAAAAAAAGCGCGTAAAGCGCCACAGTGGAGTAAGAGATAAAAAATTTATTATTTATTCCAAGGACAGTCCCCAGAGCTCTGAGGACTGTTCTTCTATTTCTTTAACAAAATATAGTTTATTGTCCTTTGAAGAATAAGCTATTTGGTCGATATTTGTTTTTATAATATCAATTATATTTCGCTTATTTCGGCCATCAAGCTCAATAATTTTAATATTTTGACCAACTAAAAAGATAATATGTTCATTTGTTTCATCGTACCAAATAACTTGTTTTATTTCTTGGCTAATCCGGGTGATTAACTCTTTGTTATCAGCTTTTTTATTTGGCTGTGAAAATATATCTTCTAAATAATAGGCCCAGATTTCAGATGAGGTGAAGTACAATAATTTATTGTCATTAGAAAATTGCAATCCTTTAACATCTTGACTAATTAGTTTAAACGTCCTTGTTTGCGGGTTAAGTAAATAAAGTTCATTTTTATCGCTTAAAGTAGCTATCCTTCCATTAAGCGAGGCAAAAATTTCATAATCACAATCAGCTGGCAAAGGCGTTGAGCTTATTTGTTCTTGACTAAGGTTAAATGAATCAGTTTTATAAAGAATATAGCTTGGCTTTTGGACATAGAAAATATCATTAGATTTTTGAATATCAAGATATTTTTCCAAAGAAAAGTTTTCAGATAGATTTCCTTCAATAATTTCTATATTAGGAACTAATGGAATTAAAAGAATATTTTTAGCTTCGGTTACTAATTTTGATTCCACACGCATTTTTTTTTGCCAGGAATGGAATCCTTCTTTAACTACTTTAACCTGATATTCTCGCGGGATAAGCCGTTTAACAAATGCTGGAGTTTGATCTTTTAATTTATCGTTTATATAAACATCTGCTTTTTTGGGAATTGATTTAAGATAAAGTCCGCCAGTTAAAACCGGTCTTTTTTTTTGCCAGTCAAAACTGTATCCCCAAGCATAAAAAAGCGCTGCAGGAGCGGCTAAAATAAAAAAAAGAGTTATTGAATATAGAAAAATTCTACGGATCCGACGAGTCATGTTATAAGCATACATAATCCGTAATTACTGGTCAAGACAGCTTGTCAAGCAATAAATAATAGGTTAGCATTAAAGCATTATGGAGAGATTTGTTATTAAAGGCAATCAGCCGTTAAAGGGGACAATTAAGGTTAATGGAGCCAAGAACGCTGCCTTAAAACTTTTGGCTGCTTCTCTTTTAACTGATAAAGAATGGACTATTTCTAATGTCCCAAAAATAGAAGACATTTTTCGTTTAATTGAATTGCTTAAATCTGTTGGAGCAGTGGTTGAAAACAAAAGCAAGGGAATTTATCAAATAAAAGCCAAAAATATTCAAGCAACTGATTTGGATTTAAATATTGCTAAAAAATTAAAAGGGTCAATTCTAATGGCTGGTCCGTTATTAGCTCGTTGCGGACAAGCGATTTTTTCTCAGCCAGGCGGTTGTATTATTGGCCAGCGGCCGCGTGATATATTTTTAGACGGATTTAAGGCATTTGGCGTTAAAATTAAAGAAAGCAAAAAAGGTTATTATTTAACATCCAAACAATTAAAAGGAACCAAATTTATTTTTCCATTAATCAGCGTGACTGCCACTGAAACAATGATTTTGACGGCTGTTTTGGCTAAAGGCAGGACTGTTCTTAAAAACGCTGCTTGCGAGCCGGAAATTATTGCTTTGTCTGAATTTTTAAATAAATGCGGGGCTAAAATTAAAGGAGCTGGCACTTCTTTTATAGAGATTGAAGGAGTGAATTCTTTAAATAGTGGTGAATGTCGAGTTATTCCAGACAGAATTGAGGCAGGAAGTTTTGCTATTTTAGGAGCAGCAGCTAACAGTCCTATTAAGATAACGAATTTGATTCCTAGTCATTTAGATGTGCTTTGGTTTCTTTTAAATAAAGCTGGTGTTGATTTGGAAATAGGAAAAGATTTTGTTATTATTAAACCTGGATCTAATTTAAAATCAGTTAATCTTAAAACGCATGAATATCCTGGTTTCGCTACTGACTTGCAAGCTCCTTTTACTGTTTTAATGACCCAAGCCAAAGGCGTTTCTTTAATTCATGAAACTATCTTTGATGGTCGGCTTTTTTATACTGATATGCTTAATCAAATGGGAGCTAAAATTATTATGTGCGATCCTCATCGAGTAGTTGTTCAAGGGCCGACTAAACTTTATGGTCGGAATTTGCTTAGTCCTGATCTTCGAGCTGGCATTGCTTTAGTTGTTGCCGCTTTAATTGCTCAAGGAGAATCAGTTATTGAAAATATTTATCAAATTGACAGGGGATATGAATGCATTGAAGAAAGGCTATCAAAGATAGGAGCTGATATTAAAAGAATTAATTAAATTCATGTTTATAAAAAAAATAGGCATAGACCTAGGCACAGCTAATACGCTTGTTTATCTTCCTAAAAAGGGAGTTGTTGTTAATGAGCCAACCGTGGTTGCTATTTCTATTGAAGACAACCGTATTTTGGCTGTTGGGAATAAAGCTAAAGAAATGCTTGGTCGGGCTCCGGAAATGATTACTGTTTCCCGTCCTATGAAAGACGGAGTTATTGCTGATTATAGAGTTATTGAAGCTATGCTTCGTTATTTCATTGGAAAAGTTTTAGGTAAAATGCGTTTTTTTAGGCCAGATGTAATGGTAGCTGTGCCAGCTGGAGTTACTTCTACTGAAAGACGCGCTGTGGTGGAAGCATCTATTAAAGCAGGAGCTAAGAATGCTTATATTGTAAAAGAACCTGTTTTAGCGGCTATTGGAGCTGGTCTTCACATTAATGAGCCAGTTGGACACATGATTATTGATATTGGCGGAGGTACTTCTGAAATGGCTGTAATATCATTGGGCGGTATTGTTTCTTGCGCTTCTGTAAGAGTTGGCGGCGATAAAATTGATCAGGCCATTAGCGAGCATATTCGAAAAAAGCATAATTTGGCTATTGGCGAAAGAACTGCTGAAATGGTTAAAATAAAAATAGGAAATGCCCTTCCTCAAAAAGAAGAATCATCTTTGAAAATCCGCGGTCGGGATTTAGTCGGCGGATTGCCCAAGACCATTGAGCTTAAAGACAATGAAATAACAGAGGCAATTTCTGAACAGCTTCGGGAAATTATTAAAACAGTTAAAAGTGTTCTTCAGGATACGCCGCCAGAATTAATTGCTGATATTATGGACAGTGGAATGGTTCTTAGCGGAGGAGGAGCTTTACTCCGTAATTTAGATAAATTAATTACTGAAACAACAGGAGTAGCTTGTGGTTTGGCTAAAGATCCAATGCTTTGCGTTGCCAAGGGCGCTGGTTTGGCTTTAGAACATTTGGATATTTATAAAAGAAGCATAATGAGTAAAAAATAATATGGTCATTGGCATCAACGCTGTAGCTGCTTTTAAACAACCGCGGACTGGCGTAGAAGAATATACTTATCAATTGATTAAACACTTAACGATGCTGGAGCAAAGTAAAAAACATCGATTTATTTTGTATAGTCATAAGCAATTAAAATGGCCCTTCCCAATGTGGACGCAAATACGACTAGCAAGTGAAATGATTAAAAACAAACCAGATGTTCTTTTTATTCCTGTTCATGTTTTGCCATTGATTCATCCTAAAAATTCAGTAGTGACTATTCATGGTTTGGAATATGAGTATTATCCAGAAACATATCCTTATAGCCATTTAAAATATTTGCGCTGGAGCACTAAATACGCTTTAAAGCATGCGCGGAAAATAATTGCTGTTTCTGAGAATACAAAAAAGGATTTAATAAAATTGTATGGAGGTAATCCAGATAAAATAGAAGTGGTTTATCATGGCTATAATGTTAGACCCTTAGGGTCTAACATTCGCACTGATCCTTATATCCTATTTATCGGTCGGATAGAAACAAAAAAGAATATTCATGGTCTAATTAAAGCTTTTGATTTATTAAAAAAGAAATATCAAGCGCCGCATAAATTGATTTTGGTTGGGCCAATTCCAAGGTCAGACCTTTTTGATGCAAAAAGATCTGATATTGAGTTTTTTGGTTATGTTTCAGAACAAAAAAAACAACAGTTATTAAAAAATGCAGAAATGTTTATTTTGCCCTCTTTTTATGAAGGATTTGGCATGCCGATTTTAGAAGCTCAAGCCTCAGGCTGTCCAGTAATTACTTCTAATGTTTCTTCAATGCCAGAAGTAGCTGGACAAGGAGCTATATTAATAGAACCGAAAAACATTGAACAAATTGCTGAATCAATGTATAAAATAATAAACGATAGCCAGCTAAAGAAAGATTTGATTGAAAAAGGATATGAGAATATTAAAAAATTCTCTTGGCAAAAATGCGCGCAAGAGACATTAGAAATATTAACTAATTAGCATGAAAATTGCTTTGGTTCATGATTATTTAATTCGTTTTGGAGGGGCCGAGAGGGTCTTTTTAAATTTGAGAAAAATTTTTCCTCAAGCAGAGATTTATACTATTCTCTACGATAAAGAGAAAATGGGAAAATATTTTCCTGGCGTTAAAGTTAATACTTCTTTTTTGCAGGATTTTCCTTTCTCCAAAAAACATCATCGGATTTTAGCTCCTTTGATTCCAGCTGCTGTGGAATCAATTGATTTAAGAAATTTTGATTTAGTTATTTCTTCTTCCAGCGCTTTTATTAAGGGATTAGTTTTACGGCCAAAAACAATTCATATTTGTTATTGTCATAATTCGGCTCGTTTTTTATGGGATTATGCTTCTCAATATGATGGGGGTCCTTCTTTCTTAAAAAAGCTGCTTTTTCATTATTTGCGGCTTTGGGACAGATCAGCAGCTAATAGAGTTGACTATTTTATTGCTAATTCTAAATCCACAGCCCAGCGAATTAAGAAGTTTTATCGCCGAGAATCTAAAGTAATTTATCCAGCAGTAAACATGGGGACAGTGAATATGGAGACAGCTCCCGCTTCACAGGGGACAGCCCCCTTCTTTTTGATCGTATCACAGCTCACGCCTTATAAGCGCATTGATTTAGCTATTGATGCTTTTAATAAATTAGAATTGCCCTTGGTTATTATCGGGCAAGGCCGGGACCAAAAGCGTCTGCGAAAAATGGCCAATAAAAATATTAAATTTTTGGGATGGCAGACAGATGAAAAAGTTAGGCAATATATTCAAAACTGTAAAGCTTTTGTTTTCCCCGGAGAAGATGATTTTGGCATTGCTCCAGTTGAAGCAATGGGTTTTGGCAAGCCAGTTGTTGCTTATCGCAAAGGCGGAGCCACAGAAACAGTTTTAGAAGGCATTAGCGGCGAATTTTTTGATGATTTATCAACTGAATCTTTGGCTGATGGAGTACGACGCTTATTGCTGAATTTTAATAATTATAGTCCTTTGGTTATTAAAAAAAGAGCTGAAAGGTTTTCCTTGGAAAGATTTGAAACAGACATTAAAGAGTTTGTTATTGAAGTAGTTGAGAAGAACAAGAGCTTGTGGTAAAATAACTATATGATTATTGGTCATCAGCGAATTTTAGATTTTTTAAAAAAGAGCATTGAGAATAAGCGATTGTCTCACGCTTATTTATTCGCTGGTCCAGCTCATTTAGGCAAAAAAACAGTTGCTTTAAAGTTTATTGAAATGTTGAATGGCCAGGAAATTAATAATGCGATTCATCCAGATGTTTTAATTATTGAGCCAGAACAGATTGAAAAAGATGGAATTAAAAAAGAAATGGAAATAGGCATTGCTCAAGCCAGAAAAATCCAGCATCAGATAAGTTTGTCTCCGTATCAGTCTTTATATAAAATAGTTTTAATTGATCAAATTGACAGGATGACAAATCAGGCAAGTAATTGCCTTTTAAAAACATTAGAAGAGCCGTCTGGACAAGCAGTTTTAATTTTAATAACAACTAATCCGCAACTGCTTTTGCCAACCATTGTTTCGCGCTGCCAATTAGTTAAGTTTTTGCCGGTAGCTAAAGAGGAAATAGAAAAAAAGATTAAAGACCCCAAAATTATCCGTTTAGCCAATGGCAGGCCTGGACTAGCAATTAATTATTTAGAGAATCCAGAATCATTAGAAAATCAGAATAAGATTATTAATCAATTAGAAAAATTATTAAAATCTGGCCTAAATGAACGATATGAATATATTGAAGAAATAGCCAAAGATACACTTCAAGCGCGCCAGATTCTTAATTATTGGCTGTTTTGGTTTAGGGATTTGCTTTTATTAGGCGCTGATTGTTCTAAATTAACTCTTTATCAAAACACAGAAAAGTATAATAATTGTTATTCTTTGCATAGATTAAAAGACATTATTAAGGCAATAAAAAGAACAGATTGGCTTTTATCTAATCCGAGTATTAATGCCCGTTTAGCTTTAGAGGTCTTAATGCTGGAGTTTTAACTTTGTTATGTATAAAGAATTAATCAATAAAATTAAACCTAATCTTAATAAAACCATTGACTATCTTAAAAGTGAATTGGCTAGTTTGCAAGTGGGCAGAGCAACGCCAGGCTTATTGGAAAATTTAGAAGTGGATTGCTATAATCAGAAAATGCCTTTAAAACAATTAGCCGCTATTCAAGCGCCAGAGCCGCGCTTTATAATAGTCCGTCCTTGGGACAAAAGCATTATTCAAGATATTGAAAAAGCAATTAGCAAATCAAAATTAGGCCTAAGTCCAATAGTTGAAGAAGATTTTATTCGTTTAAGCGTTCCTCCTTTGAGTGAAGAACGGCGTAAGGAAATAGTCAAAATTCTTCAAGAGAAAGTAGAAGAATGCCGAATTAGCATTCGCCGCAATAGGGAAGATGTTTGGAAAGAAGTCCAGACAATGGAACAAAATAAAGAAATTAGAGAAGATGATAAATTTAAAGCCAAAGACGAATTGCAAAAAGTAATTGATGAATACAATGAGAAAGTAGAAGAAATGCGAAAGAAAAAAGAAGAAGAAATAATGAAAGTGTAAATTTTATGTTTCTTACTATTGTTATTTTTATTATAATCCTCGGTTTGCTTATTCTTGTTCATGAAATAGGGCATTTTGCTATGGCAAAACGGGCTGGTGTTAAAATAGAAGAATTCGGCATTGGTTTCCCGCCGCGGATTTTTAGCATTAAAAAGGGAGAAACAACTTATTCTTTAAATCTTTTTCCTATAGGCGGTTTTGTTAAAATTTATGGCGAAAATGGTCCTGAGTCAAAAGATAAGGAAAGTAAAAACAATAGAGCTTTCTATAACCAGCCAATCAAAAAACGAGCAATGATTTTAGTCGCTGGAGTAACAATGAATTTTCTTTTGGCTTGTCTCCTTTTGGGAATAGGCCACTGGACTGGCTTACCAAGTATTATTGATGACAATGAAATGGCTAACTTAGAAGAGACAAAGGTTCAAATTGTCCAAGTTGCGTCTAATTCACCAGCTGACCAGGTTGGCATTAATATAGGAGATGAAATAAAACAATTAACAATAAATAACAAGCAATTTACAATAAATACAGTGAGCCAGGTACAGGAGTTTGTTAATACTTACAAAGGGGAAGAGGCCGTTGTAGTAATTCAAAGAGGAGATGAGGTTTTAGAAAAAACTTTGGTACTACGGAATAATCATCCGGAAGATGAAGGACCTTTGGGAATTGCTTTAGCCAGAACTGCTATTGTTTCTTATCCTTGGTATCGCGCCTTAATAAAAGGTATTGTCAGTACAGTAAATTTGACTTGGGCCATTACAATTGCTTTGGGCGGTTTGCTTTGGCAGTTGATATTAACAGGAAAATTAGCCATAGAAATAGCTGGTCCAGTTGGCATATTTGATTTTACTGCTCAGGCAACTCAGCTTGGTTTTATTTATCTTTTGCAATTAACCGCTTTATTAAGCATTAATTTAGCTATTATTAATATCTTGCCTTTTCCAGCTTTGGATGGCGGACGTTTGATTTTTTTAGCTATTGAAAAAATAAAAGGTTCTCCTGTTAGCCAAAAAATTGAAGGTTTTGCCCATACATTCGGATTTTTTATTTTAATCTTATTAATGGTCGCTGTAACCTGGCGGGATATAGTAAGGATATTTTAATTTTTATAAGTTTGTGTTAAAATATAAATATGTTGAAGAGAATAAAAAATAATATTAAGCCATTAACTAAAAAAGACTTAAAAAAGACTATTGGAGATGTCTTAGAATCACAAAGTAAGACTATTCTAAAAGCTGTTGATTTTGAATTTAGAGGAATTGATGAAAGATTTAACGATATTGATAAAAGATTATATCAAATGGATGGTAAAATTGATAAAGTTTTGGATGGTCAAGATAGATTTGTTAAACAATTAACTGATTTGGGACAAGAAAGCAAAGTATCAACTGAGCTTTATAAAAATCATGATAAAAAAATAGAAGGTCACGAAAAAAGAATTGATAAATTAGAATTAAAGACAGAATCTTAAATAAATAAACAAAAAATTATTTTAAAATAATCTTATTGCGAGGTTATTTTTTTTGTGATAAAATAGATTTAATGAAACAATCAAAACTTTTTATTAAAACAAAAAAACAAGCTCCAAAAGGAGCAGAAACAATTAGTCATAAATATTTAACTAGAGGCGACTTTATTGACCAAACAGCTGCTGGAATTTATAGTTTTTTGCCTTTAGGATGGTTAGTTTGTAAAAAAATAGAAAATATTATTAGAGAAGAAATGAATAATTTAGGCGGCCAAGAATTATTTATGCCAACTTTAGTGCCACAAAATTTATGGCAAGAAACAAAACGTTGGGAAACTATTAATCCGCCTTTGTTTCGCGTTAAGGATCGCCATAAAAAAGAATTCGGCTTAGGATCAACTCATGAAGAAGTAATTACTGATTTAGTTAGAAAAAGAGTGGATTCATATCAAGATATGCCTCTTTATCTCTATCAAATTCAGAATAAGTTTCGTAATGAAATGAGAGCAACTGGCGGTCTTTTGCGAGTGCGGGAATTTATTATGAAAGATCTTTATAGCTTTAATGCTTCTGAAAAAGAATCCATGGATTTTTACAATAAAGCAAAAGAGGCATATTTAAAAACATTTAAACGCTGCGGATTGGAAGTAACAGCAGTTGAAGCAGATTCAGGCACAATTGGCGGCAGTTTATCTCATGAATATATTCTTTTTACTGAAACTGGCGAAGATAAGATATTGGTTTGTTCAAAGTGCGGATATGCGGCTAATGTAGAAAAAGCAGGTGATATTAAAGAATGTCCTAATTGTCAAAGTTCATTAGAAAAAAAGAATGGCATTGAAGTTGGCCATACTTTTTATTTAGGAACTAAATATAGCGAGGCAATGAAAGCTGAATTTGTTGATAAAAACGGGAAGAAAAAACCAATTGTTATGGGTTGTTATGGTATTGGAATTGGCCGTTTAATGGCTGCTGCTGTTGAATCTTCTCATGATAATAATGGCATTATTTGGCCGAAAAACATATCTCCTTATCAGGTGCATTTACTGGATTTAGAATGTAATGGGGAAGCAGAAAAAATTTATAAAGATTTATTAGATAATAAAGAGATATTATACGATGACAGAGATGACAAATCAGCTGGCGAGAAATTTGCTGATGCGGATTTAATTGGCATTCCAATCCGGTTAGTAATTAGTAAAAAAACATTAGATAAAAATTCAGTTGAGATTAAAAAACGTGGAAGTAAAAAAATAGAGTTGATTGAGATAAATAATATAGTTAAAAAAATACAAGACGAGCTTTAAAGACATGTTAAACAAACTTTTTGGCATTTTTTCCAAAGATATTGGAATAGATTTAGGCACAGCTAATACCTTGGTTTATGTTAAAGGCCAGGGGATTGTTATTAATGAGCCTTCGGTAGTGGCAATTAATCAGAAAACAGGCCAGATTTTGTCTATTGGGCAGGAAGCAAAAAAAATGGTTGGCCGCACGCCGTCTCATATTGTCGCTTCTCGTCCATTAGTGGCCGGAGTAGTTTCTGATTTTGAAATAACTGAGCAAATGCTCAAGTTTTTTATTGATAAAGTTCATCGGGAAAGTTTTTCTATCTTGCCTAGACCGCGTGTTGTAGTCGGCGTTCCTTCTGGAGTAACTGAAGTTGAAAAGAAAGCAGTTGAAGACGCTACTAGAGGCGCTGGAGCCAGAGAGGTCTATTTAATAGAAGAGCCAATGGCCGCGGCTATTGGCATACGTCTTCCAGTGCAAGAAGCAGCTGGCAATATGATTGTTGATATTGGAGGCGGAACTAGCGAAATAGCGGTAATTTCTTTAGGCGGTATTGTTGTTAGCCGCAGTTTACGCACAGCTGGCGATAAGCTTAATGAAGATATTATTAGTTATGCCCGTGAAGAATTTAATCTTCTTTTAGGAGAAAAAACAGCTGAAGATATTAAACTTGCTGTTGGTTCAGCTTATCCTCTGGAAGAAAAATTAGAAACAACTATGCGCGGTCGGGATATTGTTACTGGTCTGCCAAAAGAAATGGTTATTGATGATACGCAGATTCGCAAGGCTTTAAGCCGTTCAGTTAAAATTTTAACTAATGCTATTAAAGGAACCATTGAAGAAACTCCGCCAGAATTAGTAGCTGATATTATGCGCCGGGGAATTTTTTTAGTTGGCGGCGGCAGTTTGCTTCGCGGGCTGGATCAATTAATAGCTGAACAAACTGAAATGCCTGTTAAATTAGTTGAAGATCCTTTAACTGCGGTTGTTCGCGGCACAGGTATAGTTTTAGAAGATGTTGATTCTTTAAAAGACACTCTAGTCAGCACTCAATATGAAGAACCGCCGAGACTTTAATTTTTGCAAAGTTTTTGATTAAATAATTATCTAAAAAAAATATTCTACAATTTCCAAAAAATTTTTTATGGGGGGCGTCTACTTCAGCTCATCAAGTTGAAGGTGGGCAATTTAATGATTGGACTGAATGGGAAAAGAAAAGTTCAAAATCCAAAGTTCAAAACGCAAAATTAGAAGATTGGTCAAATTATATTTTAGAAAATTATCCAAATCCATTGCAGGAGAATAACTATATTTCTGGCCAGGCCTGCGACCATTATAATCTTTATGAACAGGATTTTGACATTGCCAAGTCTTTAAATCACAATGCGCACCGTTTTTCAATTGAATGGTCAAGAATTGAACCGCAAGAAGGTAAAATTAATCAGAAAGAAATAGAACATTATAGGCAGGTTTTAATAGCATTAAAAGAACGCGGATTAGAACCGTTTGTTACGCTTTATCATTGGCCTTTGCCAATTTGGTTATCTGAAAAAGGAGGCTGGCTTAATCCAAAAGCGCCTTATTATTTTGACCGTTATGTTAAAATAATCAGTGAGAATTTATTTGATAAAGTAAAATTCTGGATAACAATAAACGAACCTAATATTTATTCCCAAAATTCCTATTTAAAAGGTGTTTGGCCGCCGCAAAAAAAAAGCATTTTAAAATATTTTAAAGTGCTTAATAATTTGGCTAGAGCTCATAAATTAGCTTATCGTTCTTTGCATTTAATTGATTTGGATTGTGAGGTAGGGATTGCTAAAAATAATATTCATTTTAGGAATATGCTTTTAGCTAATTATCTTTGGAATAAATATTTTTTGAATAAAATTAAAAAAGAACAGGATTTTATTGGATTAAATTACTATTTCCACCATAAATTTTTTAAAGAAAAAAAATTACTAGTTTCTGATATTGGTTGGGATTTTTATCCTGAAGGGATTTATTTTTTGCTAAAAGATTTAAAAAAATATAATAAGCCGATATATATCACTGAAAATGGCTTGGCTGATATTAAAGATACTAAGCGAATCAGATTTATCAAAGATCACTTGCATTGGATACATCAAGCAATTCAAGAAAAAGTTGATGTGCGGGGGTATTTTTATTGGTCTTTGTTTGATAATTTTGAATGGGACAAGGGCTTTTGGCCAAGATTTGGCTTGGTAGAGGTGGATTACAAGACAATGGAGCGAAAAATTCGTCCCAGCGCTTATAAATACGCTAAAATATGTAAAGAAAATAGAATATCTGACTAAAAAATAAACCTTATGAACTGGCTTTTTGTCTCTATCATTTCCTATTTTATTCTTGCGCTTGTTTTTATTGTTGATAAATTCCTTCTTTCTCGTACTGCTCTTCGTCCTTTGGCTTATGCTTTTTATGTTGGAATTTTAGGCGGTATTTCAAGTTTGTTTTTAATTCCTTTTGGTTTTTCCTCAATGCCTTTGGGGCAAGTTGTAATCAGTTTTATTGCTGGAATTTTATTTATTTTCGCTATTCTTTGTTTCTATAAATCAGTTCGCTTAGGCGAGGTTTCCAGAATTACACCGATTATTGGCGGAGCAGTCCCTATTTTTACTTTTGTTTTGACTTATTTCTTTTTAGGAGAGCGTTTGAATTTTAATCAATTGATCGCTTTTTTATTTTTTGTTTTAGGCGGAATAATTTTAGTTTGGCCAAGAAAAAAAATTAGGCTTATGTCCGGAGAAGCAAAAACTCCTTTGATTAAAAGATTGCCGTTGGCTATTTTAGCTAGTTTGTTCTTTTCTGGCTCTTTTGTTTTAACCAAATTTATTTTTATGGAGCAGTCCTTTATTAATGGTTTTGTCTGGATTCGTTTAGGAGGAATTTTAGGAGCTGTTTTATTGCTTTTTTGGCCTAGCGCAAGGCAAACAATTTTTAAAACATCAAAATCAATTAAATTAAAGACAAGCGGTTTACTCGTTGCTAATAAGACATTATCAGCATTAGCTTTTATTTTACTTAGTTATGCTGTCTATTTAGGCAGTGTTACTTTAGTAAATGCTTTGCAAGGGATTCAATATGTTTTTCTTTTGGCAATTGCTTTATTCCTTTCTAAAAAATTTCCTCAAATTGTCAAGGAACAAATTAGCCAAGGAATTGTTGTTAAGAAAATTATCGCTGTTTTATTTATCTGTATAGGATTAGGAGTTTTAGTTTTTTAATTAAAGATTATGAAATTTATTTTTCGTATTTTCATTTTATTTATTCTTTTGATCATTCTTTGTTTGGTTGGTTTTTTAATCTATCTGTTCACTGGCCAGGCAGAACCAGCTGATAAGATTGATTTCGGCATTACTTTTAGCCAATATTTTGTTGAGAAAATGGAGCTTGATTGGCAGAAAATGTATTCAACCATACTTGATGATTTAAATGTAAAAAATTTACGTTTAGTTGCTTATTGGCCAAAGATTGAACCAAAATCAGGCGAGTATTCATTTGATGATTTAGATTGGCAGATTTCAGAAGCTGAAAAAAGAAATGCCCAGGTTATTTTAGTTATTGGCAGAAAACTACCTCGTTGGCCAGAATGTCATATTCCAGAATGGGCCAGAGAATTAAGCGAAGATGAACAGCAGCAAAGAATTTTATCAATGCTTGCTGAAATAATTAAGCATTATCAAGGGAACAAGACAATTTGGGCTTGGCAGATTGAAAATGAGCCATTTTTAAAGAGCTTTGGCGAATGTCCTCCATTAGATAAAGAATTCTTAGATAAAGAAATTGCTTTAGCAAGAGAATCAGATTCAGATAAAAGGCAAATTATTCTAACTGCTAGCGGGGAATTAAGCAGTTGGATCCAGCCGGCTATTCATGCTGATGTTTTAGGCACTACTCTTTACAGAATTGTTTGGAGTGATGTTTTAGGAAAGCATTTCAAATATCCTATTCCGCCAGTTTTTTATTACAAAAGAGCTAATTTAGTTAGATTATTTACAGACATAGAAAGAATAATTATTGTTGAACTTCAGGCAGAGCCCTGGAGCCATAGAATGATTTATGAAACAGACGCCGAAGAACAGTCCAAATCAATGGATTTAGAAAAATTCAAGGAAATGATTAAATATACAGAACAAACTGGTTTTGATGAAGCGTATTTATGGGGAGCAGAATGGTGGTATTGGCTTAAAGAAAAGCATAATGATGATGCGATTTGGCAGGAAGCTAAGAAATTATGGTTAATCAAGTCAAGCTCATGAATTAGAACCACACATTTTGCACCTTTCTTAAATACTCATTAGGGCTTAATCCATTAAGTGAACAATGCTCTAAATCATTGTACCACAAATTCCAAAGATTAAGATAATAGCGATACTCTTCCAATGATTTAGGCCTTGGTTCCCTGCGGAAGTAATAAAAGCTTTCATTGTCGCTGCGATGACTTCTTTCTACCTTGCCATTCTGCGCTGGTTTGCCCTTGTCAATCAGATAGTGATCTATATTTAACTGATCACAAACAATATCAAAGATATGTAATTTAGGCTTAAAGGGATTCTTGCTTAGCTCATATCCAGTATATTTATTAGTAAATATCTCGGCATTGTCTGTTTTAACAGCTTTAATCTTAAAAGGAGTCGTTTTAATCAATTTTTTTAAAAAACATACGCTGGTAAAATTATTAGGAGAATCATAGGCATAAAGATGCCTCCATCTAGTAGCGCAATCAATAGCTGTGAATTGATACCACCATTTATATTTAGCCAGTCTAATGCCATATTTAACATCTACTTCCATTAATTCGCCCGGCGTGGTTACTAACGTAGGTTTCCATTTAGTTGCTTTATGCCGACGATACTTTCTGACTAGTCCTTCCTGTTTAAGAATTTTACCAACTGTCCTTTCATGAATATGGATGTTTTGCTTTTTCAATCTCCAAGATATCTTTCTGGCGCATAATCTGGTATCTCTACGCATTTCAATAACTTTACCTTTAATTTCTTTGCATGTAGCATTAGGAAAAGATCGTGGTTTTCTCGATTTACTTTCTAACCCTTTTAATCCCTGTTTTCGATATCTAGTTAACCAGTACTTTAATGTTCGTTCAGAAAAAGGACAGATTAGGACCATCTGCTTAATTGTTAGAACACCATCAACTATTGGTCCTATCCAGCGATAGCGTTCTTCTATTTCATTGTTGGGCATAATTTTACTCATATGCCCTAATGATACCATTTATTTAAAAGTGCAATATGTGTGTACACATTACCCGTAAAGCTTGACAGATTTGA
>JABMPX010000021.1 GCA_013203625.1 Parcubacteria group bacterium
AATACTACCTTCCAAACAACATACGCCCCAGACAGAAAAGAGATTATTTATTGCGAAGCATGCTACAATAAAGAAATAGGATGATATTACAAGGACTGTCCTTGACTCAAAGGAAATTGGGTAATTTAATGGAATAATATGTCTAATTATCAAATAAAAAATGAGAATTTTGCTTATATTGATGGTGCAAATCTATACAAGGGATTAAAAGTTTTTGATTGGCGACTTGATTATGGGCGATTTAGAATTTGGCTTAAGGAAAAGTATAATGTTGAGCGTGCTTATATATTTATTGGGCTTGTTCCTAAATACAAAGATCTCTATACGTATTTGCAAGAATCAGGATTCACTCTTATTTTTAAAGAAACAGTTTATGGCGATAGTGGCAAGCCAAAAGGAAATTGTGATGCGGATTTAGTGTTACGAGCTGTTTGCGATGTTTATGAAAATCGCTTTGATAAAGCAATAATTGTTTCTAGCGATGGAGATTATTCATCTCTTGTAAAATTTCTTCAAGAAAGAGACAAATTAAAGATTATTTTATCACCAAGTAATGTAGATAAGTGTTCCATTTTACTTAAAAAAACGAACGCGCCTATCGCTTATATAAATGATCAAAAGTCGATTTTAGAGATTAGAAATAAAAAAGCCCCTGATAGGGACAAAACCCCATAAGGGTCTTTTTTGTAGTGATAGTGTTATATTATCAGAATAAAAATTTATTGTCAAGTGTTTAGTGTGGATAAAATTAGCATGACCAAACAAGAAACCAAAAAAAGAATAGCCAAACTAAAAAAAGTTATTAATCACCATAATCATTTGTATCATGTTTTGGACAAGCCAGAAATTAATGATGCGGCTTTTGATTCCTTAAAACACGAGTTGTATAAATTAGAACAGCAATATCCAAATTTGATTACCTTTGATTCGCCAACTCAGCGGGTTAGCGGCAAGGCCTTAGACAAATTTGAAAAAGTTAGACATAAAAAAAGGATGCTTTCCTTAGAAGATATCTTCTACAAAGAAGAATTAGAAGCATGGCAAGAAAGAATTCAGAAATTAGTTCCAAACCAAAAATTAGATTATTTTACTGAATTGAAAATAGATGGTTTTGCTATTGCTTTGATTTATGAAAATGGCATTTTTGTTCAAGGAGCAACTAGGGGTGATGGCAAAATAGGCGAAAATGTTACACAGAATTTAAAAACTATTAATTCCATTCCTTTAAAAATAGAAATTCGTGAAAAAATGCCATTACATATGCTTTCAAAAGCTGAATCTCTATTAAAAAAAGGGAAAATAGAAATCCGAGGAGAAGTGTATATGGCTAAATCTGTATTTGAAAAGATTAATCAGGAAAGAGAAAAACAAAACCTATCGCTTTATGCTAATCCTAGGAATACAGCTGCAGGCAGCATTAGACAGCTTAATCCAAAAATAGCTGCTTCTCGCGAATTGGAGTTTTTAGCTTATGATGTAATAACTAATTTTGGCCAGAAAACGCATAAGCAAGAGCATCAGATTCTTCAATCTTTAGGATTCAAAACTAGCCAGGATGAGCATTGCAGTAGTTTAAACAAAGTGATTAGTTTTCGACAGAAAATTAAGCGAATCAGAAAAAAATTACCGTATCAAATTGATGGAATAGTAATTAGTGTTAATGATAATAAGATTTTTGATAAATTAGGCGTAGTGGGCAAGGCGCCTCGAGGTTCAGTTGCTTTTAAATTTCCAGCTAAAGAAGCTACTACAATAGTAGAAGATATTGTTATTCAAATTGGCAGGACTGGCGCTTTAACACCAGTAGCTCATTTAAAGCCAATCCGTTTAGGCGGCATTTTAATTACCAGGGCAACTCTTCATAATGAAGATGAAATAAAACGTCTGGATATTAGAATAGGCGATACAGTAATTATTCAACGAGCTGGCGATGTAATTCCTGATGTAGTTAAAGCAATTAAAAAACTACGGACAGGCAATGAAAAAAAATTTCAAATGCCTAAAAAATGTCCAGCTTGCGGAAGTTTGATTATCCGGCCCAAAAACGAAGTAATTCATCGTTGTTTTAATAAAAAATGCGGTTCTATGCAAAAACAGAAGATAGCTCATTTTGTTTCTAAAAAAGGTTTTGAGATTGGTGGATTAGGACCTAAAATTATTAATCAATTAATGGATCAAGGGTTAATTTCTAATACTTCAGACCTTTTTTCTCTAGAGCAAGGAGATTTAATTTCATTAGAGCGTTTTGCTGAAAAATCAGCCAAGAATTTAATTGAAGCAATTGGAAAAAGTAAAAAGATTCCATTCTCCAAATTTATTTTTGCCCTAGGCATCCGCCATGTTGGCGAAGAAACAGCTATTGCATTAGCAAGATATTTTGGCAGTTTGGAAAAATTGCGCAAAGCAAGCATAAACGAGTTTGCTAATATTGAAGATGTTGGCGAAGTTGTTGCTAAAAGCATCTATCAATGGTTTAATAGTAAGAAGAACAAGGAGTTTATTGATAAGTTTATTAAATTAGGCATAGAGATTAAAGAATTAAAACCAGCTAAGAAAAAGTTGCGAAACATAGTATTTGTTTTGACTGGGGAATTAGACAGCATGACTAGAGAACAGACCAAAACAAGAATTAGACAATTAAGCGGCGATGTTTCCAGTTCTGTATCTAGGCAAACTAATTTTGTTGTAGCAGGGAAAGAACCAGGATCTAAATATGACAAAGCAAAAAAATTAGGAGTAAAGATTATTAATGAAAAAGAATTTTTAAAAATGATAGAATAAGCTTAAAATTATTAATGTGATTAATGTTGACCATATATCTAAATTAGCCAGACTAGGACTGTCTGCTCAAGAAAAAAACAAACTGGAAAAAGAACTTCCAGCTATTTTGGAATTTATTAATAAATTAAATGAGATTAAAACAGATAAAGTTGAACCAACTGCTCAAGTGACTGGTTTGAAGAACATAGTGCGGGAAGATAAAGGAGAAAAAAGGACCAAGCAAGAGGCGCAGAAATTATTAGATTTAGCTCCTGAAACCAAAGATGATTATGTAAAAGTTAAAGCAATATTATAGTTATGGAATTAAATAAATTAACCATAAAACAAGCCCATCAGGGCTTAATCAAAAAAGAATTTTCATCAGTTGAATTAACAGAGGCAGTTTTAAATCAGATAAAAAGACGAGACAAAGAAATCCATGCCTATTTGACTGTAACTGAAGAATTAGCATTAGACCAGGCTAAAAGAATAGACAGAAAAATTCAAAATAAGGAAGAAATTAATCCTTTAGCTGGTATTCCTTTGGCTATTAAAGATATTATTTCAGTTGAAGGAGTTAAATGCACAGCTGGTTCAAAAATTTTAGAGAACTATATTGCTCCTTATGATGCAACAGCAATTAAGCGGCTCAAAAAAGCCGGAGCAGTAATTGTTGGCAAGACTAATCAAGATGAATTTGCCATGGGGTCTTCCACAGAAAATTCTGCCTTTGGTCTAACTAAAAATCCTCATGACTTAGAACGAGTACCTGGCGGTTCTTCAGGCGGCTCAGCAGCAGCTGTAGCTTCTGATCAATGTCTTTATGCATTAGGCTCTGATACTGGCGGTTCAGTTCGTCAGCCAGCTTGTTTTTGCGGAGTTGTTGGTTTTAAACCAACTTATGGCCGTATTTCTCGTTATGGTTTAATTGCTTTTGCTTCTTCTTTTGATGTAATTGGCTTTATGACCAAGACAGCAGAAGACGCTCAGATTGTTTTCAAAGTGATTAAAGGGAAAGACGAGATGGACTCAACAAGCGTAGATTCTAAAGAAGAAAGTAAAGAAGAAAAATTAGAAGTTAAAAATTTAAAGATAGGCATTCCCAAGGAATATTTTATTAAAGGACTTGATCCAGAAGTGGAGAAGATAGTTAGAAAAACTATTGATCAATATAAAGAAAAAGGAGCTAAAATTGTAGAAGTTAGTCTTCCTCATACAGAATATGCTTTAGCTGTCTACTATATTATTATGCCTGCTGAGGCATCAGCTAATTTAGCCCGTTATGATAGCATTAAATACGGGCTTTCAATAAAAGAAAATAATCTTTTAGATAGTTATCTAAAAACTCGCGAGCAAGGTTTTGGCGATGAAGTTAGGCGGAGAATTATAATTGGCACCTATGTTTTGTCAGCTGGTTATTATGACGCTTATTATCTTAAAGCCCAGAAAGCGAGAACTTTAATTAAGGAGGATTTTAATAAAGCATTTGAGAAGGCAGATGTTTTGATGACGCCAACTGCGCCGACACCAGCCTTTAAATTGGGCGAAAAAACAGATGATCCAATTTCCATGTATCTTTCAGATATTTATACGGTTTCAGCTAATTTAGCTGGTTTGCCAGCCATTTCTGTCCCTTGTGGGAAAATTAACAAGCTGCCAGTAGGATTGCAAATTATTGGCAGACAATTTGATGATGAAAAAATTCTTCAAATAGCTCAAATTTTAAATTCTTAAACACATGAGAACAACTTTTTATAAAATCCAAGATTCTCTAATTACTTATTTTAATTCTGCTAATTCGCAGAATACTATTCTGGTTTTAAAAATTATTTCAGTAATTTTTTCTTTCTTTCTTTTAATTGCTATAATCCTGCTCATTTTTAGGATTAGAGAAGACATACAAGAATCTCTAAAAATAAGCGTAAAAGATGTTATTGCAACTGATTTGCCAAAAGAAGAAATGAATAAAACATGGCAGGCAATTTTAAATAAATTAGAAAGCGAAAATGATAGCGATTATAAGTTAGCCGTAATTGAAGCAGATAAAATTTTAGATGATTCGCTTAAGCGTTTAGGTTATCAGGGAGAAGACATGGGGGAGCGATTAAAACAAATCAAATTTGATCAATTGTCTAATATTGATGAACTCTGGCAAGCGCATAAAGTCCGCAACCGAATTGCGCATGAACCAGATTTTCAATTAACTCAGACCCAAGCCAAAAGAGCCATAGAAATTTATCAGCGCGCCATGCAAGACCTAAAAGCGCTTTAGTAGTTTATAATATTAATGATTAAAATAAAAAGCCCCACATCAATATTCGATATGGGGCTTATAATCAAGATATTTCTTGAAAAACTTTATGTTTCTTTTCTAGTAATAACTGAGGCTGATTCTTGGATGCGTTCTGCATTGTCCCGGATTCCCTTGAGGATGCCTTCCAAATTTGTGATTCTGTTTTCGGCTTGATCTAATCGTTTGATTAGATCAACTTTTGTTCCTTTTCTGACTCGTTCAACAACATCCACAGATTGTTTAGCTTCGTAGAGTTCGGATTCGAGCTTTTGTATCCGACCATTGACGCAATCCTCGTAGTCATTGTTATTAGATTGCTTTTGGCCATCAAGAGGATTGTTGGGGCAGTGTCCAAAAGGACTAATTCCAATCGGTCCTCCTGATCGTGCCGGTCCTGCCCAGCATCCACAGCGATATTCACAATCTGATGTTCCATCATGATCAGCGTATGCATGTGGTCCATAATCATCATAGCTTTTGTGGCTTCTTCCATTCGGCATAATATTACCTCCTTAATTTAAAGTACAATCTGTTAATAATATTTGAATTCTATTACATTAGAACAAAAAAGTAAAGATATTTAGCTAAAAATGCGCAACAGCAGGGTTACTCAAAACAATCCGCCAGAGGCCATGCCAGAGGCAGACAGGCGGATGCAGTAAGAAAACTTTCAAGAAGAAGTTAGTTGGGGAGATGTATCTAATTTTTCGGGGTTGTAATGTTGACTTTCGTGGCTTATTGGGTTAAATTTTACTAAACAATCGAGGGTTCGTTATTTTAACAATTTAAGAATGGGAGGGGAAAATGGCATTTGGAGATAAGATGGATAAAGTGATGCTTTACAATAGAAACAGTAACGAAATCCCATCGGGAATAGGAGGGAGAGAAGACTGTTTCTTCTGTGACGACAATAGTACTTTTGTTGTAATTGGCCAACGAAGGAGGTTTGATGCCGGTGATTATGTGCAAAGAAGGACATGTCAAAGCGCAGATTGTATCTTGCGAGCTATAGAAGTTGTAAAAAGAGATACTGGTTTGTAAGACAAATGCTTTATAAGAACAAAAAAAGATCACCAGTTGACAATCTGCTGGTGACTTTTTTATTTCCAAATCTGTCTAAATATCTACAAATCTGTACAAATATGGACAATCCTGCTTGTGCTCGTTTCAGCGGGCTTTGCCCGCCGAAGCCGAGCTTCAGCGAGGCGAAGGCAGGGTTAACCAAGACACTAAGAAAACTTTTAGGGATTTGATCAGGGAGATTTATCAGGTTTTTCAAAATCAATCAGTATCAAATATAAGGATTAATAATTTTATATAAATCTTTAGGATTATCACAAATAAAGTCGGGATTGGCTTTGCTGAGCATATCTCTATCGTTATATCCCCAGGTAACAGCTATAGTTTTAACATCAACTTTTTTCCCTTCTATTATATCTCCTGCAGTATCACTGATAAAATAAACATATTTTTTGAAAGAATTCAATCTCTTAATTGCCAAATTTATCTTTTTTGATTTGTTGAATCCTGATTCTGATCCCAAGATAAGATTGAAGTATTTATTTAAATGATGATTTTTAAGAAACGACTCAACTGTTTCTCGATGGTTAGAAGTGACAATCGCCAAAGAATTATCGTTTTGTTTAATTTTAATGATTGCTTTAGAAATGCCATCAAAAATTTTATTCCTATCTTCTTTTTTCTCAAATGATATTTTAACTTCGTTAATCAGTTGTTCTATTTTTTTCTGAGTCAGACCTATCTTTTTAAGTTTCTCAAATATATTTTTGCTGAATAAATCAGAGATGTATTTTTTTGATTTTGCCCTAGGTAAATTATATTTTCGATGGATTTTATTGTATATATCTTTAAATGTTTCAATAGAGTCAAATATTACTCCGTCAAAGTCAAATATAATAAGATTTCCTTTATTCATAGATTAAAATTTATTTTTATTTAGCTTATCACATACAAAAAAACAACTCAACAAGCTGTCTTTTTATCAAATATCTACAAATCTATACAAATATAGACAAATGCGGGAGCGACCGGACTCGAACCGGCAACCTTCTGCGTGACAGGCAGATGCTCTGACCAATTGAGCTACACCCCCTCTTAGTAGCGGTGGAGGGACTCGAACCCCCGACACGCAGATTATGATTCTGCTGCTCTAACCAACTGAGCTACACCGCCTTATTTAATTATTCTTGTTGCGGGGGTCGGACTCGAACCGACGACCTCAAGGTTATGGGCCTTGCGAGCTGCCGCTGCTCCACCCCGCATTGCCATTATAGAGGATAATTTTGTTAATGG
>JABMPX010000022.1 GCA_013203625.1 Parcubacteria group bacterium
AATATGTTGTTTTAGAAGTAACTTCTGAAGGAATTAAACAACATCGTCATCAATTTATTAATTTTCAAACAGCAGTTTTTACTAATTTAACTAAAGAGCATATTGAGAGTCATGGCAGTTTTGAGAATTATAAGAAAGCCAAAGGCAAGCTTTTTAAAGCGCTTAAATCTAATGGCAAAATGATTATTAATTCAGATGATCCAAATGCAGATTATTTTTTAGGATTTAAAGCAAGGGAGAAAATGAAATATGGCTTGAAATTAGCTAAAGATATTGAGTTTAGTAGAAATGGAATGAGTTTTAAATTTGAAAAAACTCAATTCAATCTTAATTTAATAGGTAAATTCAATATTTATAATGTCTTAGCAGCTATTTCAGTTGGCTTATCAGAAAAAATCCCTTTGAATAAAATCAAATTAGCTTTAGAAAACATTAAAGGCATCCCTGGCCGGATGGAATTTGTTGTTAAAGAGCCATTTACAGTAATAGTTGATTATGCTCATACTCCTGATGCCTTGGAAAAGGTTTATCAAACAATTAAAGAGTCATTTCCAGGGAAAATTATTGGTATTTTAGGCGCAGCTGGCGGTGGAAGAGATGGATGGAAGCGATTAGAATTGGGCAAGATTGCTGAGAAATATCTTGATAAAATTATTATTACCAATGAAGATCCTTATGACGAAAGCCCTAAAGTAATTATTGATGAAATTGCAAATGGATTAAAGCAAAAACAGCCAAAAAAAATTCTTGATCGGAGGCAGGCAATTCATTATGCTTTGGAAATAGCCCAATTAGGCGATGTAGTTATAATTACTGGGAAAGGATGCGAGCCATGGATGTGTGTTGCCAAGGGCAAAAAAGTACCTTGGGATGATAGAAAAGTGGTCAAAGAAGAATTATGTTAATTTCCTTAGAAAAAATTCTTTTCTATCTGTTAATCTTCTGTTTGCCTTTTCAAACACGGAAAATATTTTATCAATGGGGCAATGATTTTAATGAATGGATTAGCGTATATCTTTATCTAACTGATATTCTGCTTATTTTGATTTTTTTGCTCTGGTTTTGGAGATTACAAGGACAGTACCTATCAAAAGGGACTATCCCTGTAATAATAAAAAATCCTATCTTTTGGCTGGGGCTTTTTATAATCATTAGTTTAATTTCTCTTGTTCAAGCTGATAATTTTCAACTTGGTTTTTATCACTGGTTTAAGCTTTTGGAGATGGCTGGCTTGTTTTTTTATTTAAAATACAATTTTAAACAATTATTTAATTTTAAAAAGTTGGCTTATGTTTTTATTGCTAGTGGTTTATTCCAATCTATTATTGCTTTTGGCCAATATATCCAGCAAAAGAGCTTTGGATTAAAATTATTAGCAGAAAGTCCTTTAGGATCAGAAATAACTGGTGTAGCTAAGATTATTGTTAATGAGACAAAAATGATTCGGCCATATGGCACTTTTCCTCATCCAAATATTTTAGCTGTTTTTTTATTAATCAGCATTTTCTTTCTTTATTTTCTTTGGTTAAGCAAAAAACATTCTTTTATTAAAAATTGTCTAATGCTGTTTATTTTTGGTTTTTTGATATTTACTCTTTGGCTTACTTTTTCCAGAATTATTATCTTTACTTTTTTATTGGTAAGTTTAATCTATTTTATTATATTATTTAAGCAAAACAGAAAAAAAATCTTTATTTTGTTTTTGTTATTCATAATATTTAATTCATTATTCTTTATTTTGGCTTGGCCAGAAATTTCTTCGCGTTTTTCAGTTTCTTTGACTGAACAATCAGTTGGTCTGCGTGTTTTTTATACTCAAGCTGCTTTTTCTATTATTAAGGATTGTCCTTTCTTAGGCATAGGCATAGGCAACTTTGTTTGGGAGATTAAACACATGATTAATTTATTAGCATCTTGGCTTCATCAGCCAGTTCATAATATATATTTATTAATTGCCAGTGAAACAGGTTTGGCAGGATTGTTTGTATTTCTATTTTTTATTTTTAGTTTATTAAATCAATTTATCAGACATAAATCCTTAAACAGCAAGCAATATTATTTATTATTAATCTTTTTTTGCTTCTTGTTTATTGGTCTATTTGATCATTTTTTCTGGACGCTTCAACAGGGGCAGTTGATGCTCTGGTTAATCTTGGGTATAATTGGAGCTAACCATCTCTATTAATTATCATTATGCGTTTTATTGCTGATTTACATATCCATTCTAAATATTCACGGGCTACTTCCCGAGATATGGACATTGATCACCTTAATAAGTGGGCTAAAGTTAAAGGCATTAAGGTTATTGGTACTGGTGATTTTACTCATCCTCTTTGGCTAAAAGAACTTAAAACAAAACTTGAACCGGCTGAACCCGGTTTATTTAAATTAAAGAAATCAACTCATTCTTCCATTTTAGAGAATGATTGGATGCCTAATAATGGGAACAATCATGAAGAAAAAGTAACGCGTTTTTTATTAAGCAGCGAAATTAGCTGTATTTATTCAAAGAATAACCGAACTAGAAAAATTCATACTATTATTCTGGCTCCTGACTTTAAAACAGTTGAAAAAATTAATACTCGCTTAGGCTGGATTGGCAATCTTAAATCAGATGGCCGGCCAATTTTAGGACTGGACGCTAAAGAGCTAGCTAAAATTGCTTTAAATACTTCTGAAAATTGCATGGTAATCCCAGCTCATTTATATACGCCATGGTTTTCCTTGTTCGGAGCTAATTCTGGATTTGATTCTTTAGAAGAATGTTTTGAAGAATATTCTAAATATATTTATGCTGGAGAAACAGGATTATCCAGCGATCCAGAGATGAATTGGCGATGGTCTGCTTTGGATAGAATCACTTTAATTAGCAATTCAGATGCGCACTCTCCTGCTAAAATTGGCCGTGAGGCAAATGTTTTTGATACTGATTTAAGTTACCCTGGCATCACAGAAGCAATTAAAAGCAGAGATCCGCAAAAGTTTTTAGAAACAATTGAGTTTTTCCCTCAAGAAGGCAAATATTATTACGATGGGCATCGCAAATGCGATGTTTGTTTGACGCCAAAAGAATCTAAAAAGATAAAAAATATTTGTCCTAAATGTAAAAAACCGTTAACTATTGGCGTTTTTCATCGGATTGATGATTTAGCTGACAGAAAAGAAGGAGAAAAGCCGGATAAAACTATTCCTTATAAGCATTTAATTCCTTTAGAAGAAATTATTGCTGATGCAAAAGGAGTAGGAGTAGCTAGCAAGACTGTTAGAGAAGAGTATAAGAATTTAATTAAGCATTTTAATTCTGAATTTAAAATACTTTTAGAAGTTGATACTAAAGAAATAAGGGGAGTTAGTTCAGCTGAAATTGCTGAAGGAATAAAACGAGTTCGTCATGGCAAGGTTCATATTGAACCTGGTTATGACGGTGAGTTCGGTAAAATTGAAATTTTTAAAGACAAGGAACGAGACAATTTTTCAAAACAATCCAGTTTGTTTTAGAGATTATGACTCAAAAACAGAAAAACTTGGTTTTTTTAGTAATTTGTTTTGTTTTGGTCTTTGCTATTTACAGCCAAAGCTTGTTTGGCAGTTTTGTTTTTGACGACAGAGCAATTGTTGAACATCAATTGCTCTTTGAAAATCTCAATAACTTGCCTATGGTGCTGTCAATGGGGCATTGGACACAAGAAACAGGACTTTATCGTCCAGTTGTTTTGATTAGTTATGTTTTTAATTATTCTTTATTTGGTTCAGACGCTTGGAGTTTCCATTTGATTAATTTAATTCTTTATGCCTTAACTGGCTATTTATTATTTCTTCTAATTAAGAAAGTTTTTCCAAAAAGAAAATTGTTAGCTTATTTAACCCCCCTTTTATTTTTAGTTCTGCCTATTCATACTGAAGCAGTGGCTAATATAATAGGACGCGCAGAGATTTTAGCTTTATTCTTTTCATTGTTAGCTTTTTTAGAAGTTGTTAAGAAAAAAACAAATCTATGGAAAATTGCTTTTTGGCTGATTCTGGCTTTAGCCAGTAAGGAAACAGCTATTGCCGCTTTTCCAATCATCTTATTATTACTATTCATAAAACACGCGAAGTTTGTTTGGTATAGAATGTTATATATGATAATCCCTTTGATTCTTTCTGCTTCAGTATATTTCACAGCCAGGTTCTTAGTTCTAGGCCAATATTTCTTTTCTAATAACGCCACTCTAACAGAAAATCCTTTAAAATTTGTTTGTTCTTGGGAAAGAATAGCCACTTCTTTAAAAATTCTAGTGATGTATGTTAAAAAAAGCTTTTGGCCTTTTCAGCTTTGTTCAGATTATTCATATAATCAGATTCCGATTGTAACTAATTTTTTCAATTTGGAAACTTTAATTGGTCTAGCAATATTTTTGTTTCTTATTATCACCACAATTATTTTCTTAGGCCGAATGCCTGTTTTAGCATTGGGCTCAGCATTTTTTCTTTTTGGTTTTTTGCCAGTTTCTAATTTAATTTTTCCTATTGGGACGATTGCTGGCGAGCGATTAATGTTTTTTCCTTCAGTCGGCCTTTGTCTTTATTTAGCTCAAGCATTAATTTTTCTTAGAAGGATAAAGCCGAGAAAATTATTTCGCCTTATCTCAATTGTTCTAACAGTTGTATTGCTTTGTTTTTATGCTGGAAAAAGTTTTGCTAGAAATTTTGATTGGTCAACTGAAAAAGCTCTTTTTATTTCTGCGGGCCAATGCGCGTCTAATAGTGTTTTGTCTCGTTCTAATTTGGGCACTGTTTACTATTTTGAAGGCAAATACGACAAAGCAGAACAGGAATTTTTAGACGCTAATCAGATTTATGATAAGTATTCTAAGGCAATTAATAATCTAGGTTTGGTTTATTGGAAAAAAGGCGAGTATGAAAAAGCAAAGCAAGAATACTTTCGGGCTATCAAAAACTGGCCGCCTTATGAAGGAGTGTATGAGAATTTAGCTTTGCTTTGTTTAAGCCAAGGCGAAATAGAACAAGCCAGAAAATGGTTAAGTTTTGGATTCGGGAGCAAACAAGCAGCTGATAATTATTTGAATAATTATTTAATTAGATAGTTGCAATAGACATGAAGAAGTTTTGGTTGTTTTTTATTTTAGCTATAATAATAGGAGGAATCTTTTGGCTGGCTAATTATGAAAAAAGAAATAAGATTATGAATAATCAAGAACAAAACAATGAACAGAATGAAAAAACTGTCCGTGAGCCAACCGTGGCAGGACAGTTTTATTCTGAGAACAAAGAAGAGTTAACCCAAGTGATTAATCAGTTTTTAAATGAAGCAGAATTACCTGAAATACAAAAACAAATTAGAGCTCTGATTGTACCGCATGCCAGTCATGCTTATTCTGGGAGAGTAGCGACTTATGGATTTAAGGCAATTCAAGGACAAAACATCAAGAGAGTAATTTTGATTGGCTGTAGCCATAATTTTTATTTAAATAATGCAGTTATCGATGGCAATGATGCATGGCAGACGCCATTAGGCCAAGTGGATTTAGATATTAATTTGCGAGATGCTTTAATTAAAGAAAGCTCTTTGTTTGAAATTAATTTTGATACTCATAAACCAGAACATTCTTTAGAAGTGGAAATCCCTTTTTTGCAAACTGTTTTAAATGATTTTAAGCTTTTGCCTATTTTAGTCAGCCATGAATTAAACAAGGACGATTTAGAAGAAATTAGTCAGATTTTATCTGAACATATAGATGATGAAACTTTAATTATTGCCAGTTCAGATATGTCTCATTATCCAAGTTATGAGCAGGCAAATTATGCTGATCAGAAAGTTATTGATGCAATTTTAACTGGCCAAGTTTCTAATTTACAAGACACAATTAGCCAGCTGGAAGAGGAAAGTATTGTTAATTTAGATACTTGTTTATGCGCTCAAACAGCCGTGGAAATAGTTATGGAAATAGCGCAAAAAAAAGATAATTCAGAAATTAAGTTTTTGAAATATGCTAATTCTGGCGATGTGGATTTTGGAGACCCATTGCGGGTAGTTGGATATTCTTCCTTTGCTTTTATGTGGGACAATAAGGATTCTGCATTTGAACTTAATTCTGAACAAAAAAGCAAACTTTTGGAAATTGCTAAAATATCAGTAGAAGAATATGTTAAAGAAAAAAAGGCGCCTAATTTTGAGATAGATGATTTTTTATTAAATGAACATTTAGGCGCTTTTGTTACTTTAAAAAGAAATGGCCAATTGCGCGGGTGTATTGGCCAATTTTCTCCGAATATTCCCTTGTATCAAGTAGTTTCCCAGATGGCAGTTTCTGCTGCTACTCAAGATAGTCGTTTTACTCCAGTTCAATCCAGTGAATTAAATGATTTGGAATATGAAATTTCTGTTTTAAGTCCTTTGAGGAAAATTGATAATTGGCAGGAGATAGAATTAGGCAAACATGGCGTTCAAATAAAGAAAGGTTCGCGTTCAGGGGTTTTTCTGCCACAAGTAGCTACAGATAATAACTGGGATTTGGATAAATTTATGGGAGAATTATGTTCTCAAAAAGCTGGCTTGTCCTGGGACTGCTGGAAAAATGATGATGTAGATTTATATGTCTTTACAGCCGAGGTTTTTGAATAACATTGACAAATAGGCGAATTTGTATTAAACATAAATAAACTAAGTTTAAATGTTCTTTAACTGTTAACTATATAAAAGGAGATAAAAGATGGAAAAGAAAAATTGGTTTGAACGTAGTCAAGAAATCAGGAAAAGGGCTTTAGCAATGAGTTGGTCTACTTTTCAGTTAATGGAAGAAAAAGACAAAACTGTTTTTCTTAATGACCCTAAAACAGGCAATCCCTTCCATGTTTTATTCAGCCAGCAGTTTGATCGAAGAGGTTTAGATCTTCTTTGCCAAGTGGCTGAAAGAGCTAGGATAATTCATAAAAACAGGACAAGAGGAAGGAGGTTCCTGAAGGATTTGCTTTCTGGGACTTATGCTTTAAATTTCTTTCATCAGCCAAGCACCAGAACTTTTCTTTCTTTTCAAACAGCTCAAGAAACATTAGGCATGGGCATTCGCGATATCCGCGATCCAAGCACTTCTTCTGAAGCTAAAGGAGAAACCCTGGAAGATTCTATCAGGACCTTCAGCAGTTATGTTGATTTAATGGTTATGAGGCATCCAGGTGAACAAGCAGCTGAATTGGGCGCTTGGGTATTGAATAAATCTGACCGTCGAATCCCGATTATTAATGCCGGCTCAGGCAAAGATCAACATCCAACCCAGGCCTTGACTGATGTCTATACTTTGTACAAGTCTTTTGATGGGAAAATTGACAACCGAACTATTGTTATGGTTGGCGATTTAGCCAGAGGCAGAACAGTCCGTTCCCTTTCATACTTAATGAGGAATTACCAAGGAGTAAAACTGATTTTTGTTTCTCCGCCGCGTCTAAGAGTCGGCAATGATATTAAAAGTTTTCTTGTCCGGCATCATATACTTTATCAAGAGGCAGATAATCTAGAAGAAGTGATTCCTTATGCGGATGCCATCTATATGACCCGTGTTCAAGATGAATGGGATGAAAAAGATCAAGGCGAACCAATACCTGGCCAAGTGAAAATTCATCAGCCAGTTGATGAAAAGTATAAGTTTAAAAGAGAGTATCTGGATTTGATGAAAGAGCATGCTGTCTTGATGCATCCCTTACCCAAAAGGGATGAAATAGACGAAGACATCAGCTATTTAAGCGATAAAAGAGTTGTTTTCTGGCGCCAGGAAAGAAACGGCATGTGGATTAGAGTGGCTTTGATTGCAGCAATTTTCCAAAAGGAAAATGAAATTCTGAACTGTAAATCATGGTTATTAGGTTAATCTTTAAAGGAGGAAAAAATGGGAGAACATGATGATTGCAAATGTCCTGATTGCGGATCCTTGCATGTTTCTTTTTTAAAAATCAAAGACGTGGGAAAGCCAGAAGAAGAAACCTTTTTCCTTTGCCGTCTTTGTGAAAAGGAATTTAGCATTAAAAGCTTGGGAAGAAACTTGGGGCCTAAATATCTTCCGAGCTTAGTCTCTATTCTTAAAGAAAAATACCCGCCATAGAGCAATTTCATAGCCTGCTGGATTAATCAGAATTGATTCCAGCAGGCCTTTTTTATTTTCTCCAGATAATGTAATATAAGAGTAATCAAAATGAAATTACTTGCTTTATTACTAATAAAAATATATCAGAAAACTATATCTCCGGATCATGGATATTTTCCTATTCTGCGGCTTTTTGGCCAGTGTCGGCATGAGCCAACATGTTCCCAACATACTTATCAATCAATAGAAAAATATGGAGCATTAAAAGGTATTTGGCTGGGAATAAAACAAATTTCTACTTGCCATCCATGGGCAAAGGATTTATGATAGAATTATGCAATCAATTAATAAAGTAATTAAAATTTTGATTCTTTCTGATGTGGCCTTAATTGCCGGCCTTGGTTTTATTGCGCCAATCTTTGCCCTTTTTTTAACTGATCGGATTAAAGGCGGCAATCTTGAAATGGTTGGCTATGCAGCAGCTATCTATTGGATTGGCAAATCATTAGTAGTTATTCCCATTGGCAGATATTTAGACAGAAATCATGGAGAAAAAGATGACCTCTGGTTCATTGTCCTTGGCAATCTCTTGGCTGCTTTAGCTGTTTTTGGCTACCTCTTTTCTTATTTGCCTTGGCATATTTATCTTTTACAGGCAATTTACGCTATTGGCATGGGCATGAATGTGCCTGGTTATACAGCTATTTTTACCAGACACATTGACAAAGGTCAAGAGGCCTTTAATTGGAGCGTTAGAAGCGCTTTAATTGGTATAGGCGCTGGAGTGGCCGGGGCTTTGGGAGGAATAATCGCTAATCGCTTTGGTTTTAATATTCTTTTTATCGGCATTATTGTCTTTCTTCTGGCCAGCGCTTTTATTCCTTTTTTTATTTATAAAAAAATATGTTCCAAAGACGAGAAAACCTTAAGAATTCCTTTTGTTAAGAATCTTTAATTTTATTTTTGAAAAATGAAAAATTTAGAAATAGCCAAAATCTTTTATCTTATGGCCGAGTTTATTCAAATGGACAAGGCCTCTTTTATTTCCATTGCCTATAATAAAGCTGGCCGTATTTTAGAATCTTTAGAAAAAGATATTGAAGAAATATATAATAAAGGAGGATTGGATGAGTTGAAGAAAATTCCAGGCATAGGCAAAGGGATTGCTGGAAAAATTGAAGAGTATATTAAAACAGGCAAAATTAAGCGTTATCAGGAATTAAAAAAAAAGTGTCCGGTTGATTTAGAAAAATTAACTTCTGTTGAGGGACTTGGGGCTAAAAGGATTAAGTTTTTATACAAAAAGCTTAAAATCAAGAATTTAAAAGATTTGGAAAAAACAGCTAAAGCAGGAAAAATAGGAAAATTAGACGGATTTGGAGATAAGAGTGAAAAAAATATTTTGCAAAGTATTGAAATTGCTAAATTAGACAAAGGTAGATTTCTTCTTGGTAAAATTTTACCTATAGCTAGAAATATTGTTAATGAGCTTAAAGAACTTCCAGAAACAGAGAATATAAGTATAGCTGGTTCAGCGAGAAGAATGAAAGAAACAATTGGCGATATTGATATTTTGGTAATTTCTTCAAAGCCAAGCAAAATTATGGATTTTTTTGTTCAAATGTCCGGGATAGATAAAGTTTGGGCTAAGGGCATGACTAAATCTTCAGTTCGTCTAAGACGAGGTTTTGACGCAGATTTAAGAATAGTTAAAGAGCAAAGTTTTGGCGCTGCTCTACAATATTTTACTGGCAGTAAAGACCATAATATTGCTTTGCGAAAAATAGCGCAGAAAAAAGGTTTAAAATTAAATGAATATGGAGTTTATAGAAATAATAAGCAAATAGCTGGCAAGAATGAAAAGCAAGTTTATCAGGCAATTGGTCTTTCATATATTGAACCAGAATTAAGAACTAATAGCGGAGAAATTGAAGCGGCCCTTCAACAAGCTCAGGGTAAACCTAATCAATTGCCAAAATTAATTGGCTATAATGATATTAAAGGAGAATGCCATTGCCATAGTGATTGGAGTGATGGATCAGAAACAATTGAAGGATTAGCTCGCATAGCTAAAAAAATGAATTATCAATATTTAGTTATTACTGACCATGCCAGTCCATTAGGAATAGTTCATGGTTTAGATGAAAAACGGATTTTAAAGCAAATGGCTGAAATAGACAGAGTTAATAAAAAAATTAGAGGAATAAAAATATTAAAAGGCATAGAAGTTGATATTAAAGCAGATGGAAGTTTATTTATCAAAGATGAAATTTTATCTAAATTAGATTTAGTTTTAGGCGCAATTCATTCTGGCTTTAAAATGGATAAAGAAAAAATGACTAAACGATTAATTAAGGCAATAGAAAATCCTCATGTGGATGTTATTGCTCATCCAACAGGCAGAATCATTGACAAACGGCCAGGTTATCAGATAGACTTTGACAAGATTCTTGAAAAAGCCAAGAAAAATAAAACAGCTTTGGAAATCAACGCGCATATGAGCAGATTGGATTTAAGGGATGTAGATATCCGTAGAGCTAAACAAGCTGGAGTCAAAATGGTTATTGGCACTGATGTTCATAATATTAGTTATTTTAGTATGATGGAATTAGGCGTTGCTCAGGCGCGCCGTGGCTGGGCTGAGAAAAAAGATATTTTAAATACTAGCTCTTTAAAAAACTTTTTAAAATATTTTAAATAATAAATTTTAGAAATCAAAAAAAGGAGGATAATATGGAAGACAAAGATGTGTTATGGCAGGCTTTGGATGAAATATTAAATGTCTGTAGTAAGACCATTGGCCCTTTAAGAAGAGCGCATCTTCTATTAGAAGAAGTTGAGATGAACGGGGGGAAAGAAAAGATTAATGATATTTTATTAAAGATTACAGGAGAAGCTGGTCTGATCGGAAGTATTGGGAACAAAATAAGATTAATAGCAGATACAAAGAGGGTTGAATTGGGAGGAAATGTTAAACGTTAAGTTAACCTTAAGCCGTGTTTGTGCTAATATATAAAAGCGCAACACGGCTTTTAATATGTCTCTAAAAAACACAAAAAATTGGCTTTTAGTTTTTATTTGGGTTGGCCTTATTTTCTTTCTTTCCCATCAGCCAGATCTTGAATCCGGCCTACCGCAAACATTTGATTTTTTATTTGGCAAATTAGCCCATTTTTTAGAATATGCTGTTTTAACTTTTCTTTTAATTAGAGCCCTTAGTAATTATCAGATATCAAAAAGGAAAATTTTATGCTTAGCTGTTGCCCTATCAATTCTATATGCCTTTTCTGACGAATATCATCAAGGCTTTATTCCTGGAAGAGATTCTTCTTTTAATGATATAGTTGTTGACAGCTTAGGAATCTTATTAACAGCTTGGCTGAATAAAGGAAAAATGATAAAATAATAATAAATATGTTTAATTTTTCTAAAAGACCATGTTTTGGATTAGATTTAAGCAATCTTTCTTTTAAGATTGTCCAACTCAAAAAGGAAAAAGGAAAATTGTCTTTGTCTAGTTTTATTAAAAAAGATATCCCCAAAGGATTAGTCGAAGACGGAGAAATAAAGAAAGAAAAGGAATTGTCATCTATTATTAAAGGAAGCTTAAAAGAAGTGAATGGCAGGTCTTTGCAAGGCAGGCGTGTTATTTGTAATTTGCCTGAAGAAAGGGTTTTTATTCGCATAATCCAATTGCCGAAAATGAAAAAAGAAGAAATAGACCAGGCAGTTAAATGGGAAGCAGAAGCCCATATTCCTTTAAGCATTGACGAAGTTTATTTAAGCTGGCAAGTAATTGATTTGCCAGCAAATAATTCTAATCAAATAGATGTTTTAATTGCTGCTAGTCCGAAAAAACTGGTTGATAGCTATATGAATCTTTTAAAGGAAAGCGGTCTTAAGCCGATTGCTCTTGAACCAGAATCAGTGGCTGTGGTTAGAAGCTTAATAAGTCCAAATGATTTTACGCCAACAATTATTGTTGATTTAGGAATCAGCGGAACTAATTTTGTTATTTTTTCTGCTTCAACTATTTGTTTTACTTCTCATATTCGTATTTCCGGCAATCTTTTTAGCCAAGTAATTATGAAAGAATTAAAAGTAGAAGCAGAAGAAGCTAATAAATTAAAAATTAAAATTGGGTTAGATAAAACTAAGGGAGAGAAAGTTTATCAGGTACTAAAACCAATTATCAATGATTTGGCAAAACAAATTAATGATTATATTGCTTTCTACCATGACCATGTCGGCCATATCCATAGTCGTAATGGAACAATCAAGCAAGTTTTGCTTTGCGGAGGAGATTCCCTTTTATTAAATTTACCTTCTTTTCTTAGCAAGCAATTAGATATGCCAGTTAAAATAGGGGATCCATTAATTAATATTTTGTCAGATAAAAAGGAAAGATTAGCTGTTTCTAATGAATTAAAAAAGCCTTTAGCTTATACTACTGCATTGGGCTTAGCTCTTAGACCTTATTATGATTAAGCTTAATCTATTACCGCCACAAGAAAAAAGAGAAGTAGAATTAATTGATTTTAATTATCTGATTACTTCTTTAGGTTTTTGGTTTTTATTTTTTCTAATGATTTTTAGTTTGCTTTTAGTAAGCACTTATTTTTGTCTATTTATTTTTCTAAAAACTCAAAGCTTATTAATAGAAACCAGACAAAGCGATGAAGAAATTCAGAACTTAATGGGAATAGAAGAGAAGATTAAACAAGCCAATGAACAAATTAATAAAGTTCATTTAAAACAGAAAGAATTAATTATTTGGACGCCAATTTTAGAAGAATTATCTCAAATTGTTCCAAGAGGAATTTATATGACTGGCTTTTATTATCAAGCAAATACTGATCAGATTAGTATATCTGGGTGGGCTGATAAAAGAGAAACTCTTCTTTCTTTTGAAAAATTATTAGAAGAAAGCCCATGCTTTGCCGAAGTACAGTCTCCTTTAGCTAATTTAATTAAACAGGATAATATAAATTTCAGCTTTAATTTTTTGCCTATTAAATAAATGTTAACTGCTCAAAAAAAACTTCTTTTATCTTTAATTATTGGCTTGGCCGGTTTCACTCTTTTTATTGGATTAGTTATATTCCCTTTAATGAATAGAATTAAAATTGCTTCTCAAGAATGTTTAAATAATCAGGATATTTTAGCTAAATTAGACCAAAGAGTATCTTTGTTTAAAGAATTAAAAAAGAATTATCAGGACAATGAAGATAATGTGTTATCGCTTAATAATGCATTTCTTGATTCTGAAGAAACAGTTGGCCTCATTACAGATTTAGAAACGATTGCTAATCAAATCGGCAATTTCTTTGAAATTAAATCAGTTAGTTCCAGTTTGCTAGATAAAGAAAAAATAGAAGGAGACAATCCTTATCTTATGTTTAATATTTATCTTCGGGGCAGTTTTCCAGAACTGCTTAATTTTATGGCAAATTTAGAAAATATTCCCTATCCTCCTTATAGATTAATGGAAATAGATGATTTAGTAATTAAAAGATTAGCAAAAGAGGATTTAGCTTTTGTAGATTTTGATTTAGGTGAGGGCAATTTAGAAACTATTTTAAGCATTAAGGTATATATTCAATAAATACATATTATTTATGAAAGGAATATTAATATTAATTCGAATATATAATTTTTTAAGAAAACATTATCCAATTATATTGGTGATAGTTTTTGCTTTGTTGATTTGTCTCAATGTTTTAGTTTATTATCAATATGTTTATTTAGTTATGAAAATGCAGACAAAACCAATTATTGAAAAAACAAGCATTAATCAAGAAATTCTTGGAAAAGTTTTGAATGATATTGATAATCGAGAGGAAGCTTTGCATAGGATTAAAACAACACAGTATTATAGTCCTTTTGATAATTAATTTTGACTTTTCTATAATTTTCCGTTATAGTTTTATTTGTTAAGCGCCTGTAGTCCCGACGTGAAGTCGGGATCCCGATTTTACATCGGGACTCAGTGGATAGATTTACCTCCTCGTAGTTCAACTGGACAGAACACCGCCCTTCTAAGGCGGATGTTGGAGGTTCGAGTCCTCCCGAGGAGACCTGTTCTGTATAGCTCGGGTTCGCCCCGCATACGCGGGGCGCCCAGCGAATGCCGGGCGAATCCCTCCAGGCGTACCAATATGGTACCCATAGCTCAATTGGCAGAGCTCCAGATTGTGGTTCTGGCGGTTTGAGGGTTCGAATCCCTCTGGGTACCCCGGTATCAAAAATTCCCCTAAACTTCAAGGGATTTCTGTATTTTGTAATATCTTCTGACATATTAAAGAGGCTTGTCTTTCAAATGATAAGGACAGTTCTTCAAAATGATGTTCTTGAGCAAAAGGCGAAAGGACGTCATTTTAAGGACTGTTCTTAATTCATGTCATTTTAAGGATGACGCCTCTGAATCAAAAATATGAATTAGAACCACACATTTTGCACCTTTCTTAAATA
>JABMPX010000003.1 GCA_013203625.1 Parcubacteria group bacterium
CTTTAATACTTCATATTTCATAGTTTTGTTGTAATCATTAATGTTAACAAATCATTTAATAATCGTCCTTTAAGGTTGCAAACTGAAATATTCCTACACTTATGCATCAACTTCCAGTCTTCACTATCTTGAATCTCTCCCTGCTTAGCATAAATCACTATTGCAGAATCATCGTGCTTCTTTTCAAGAACTTCCTTTAGGGTAAAAGGTGCACCGCTATACTTAAATAATATTACATTTGCTTTCTTTATGTCTTCACTATCTTCTTCGGAAATAATCCTAAATATATTTTTTGTTGTAAATATATGTGAATCTTTAATCAAATTGACTAGACTTTCAGAATCTTTTTGGCTAGCAATAACTGTTATTTTTTTTCTTGATAATCCAAGTCCTAATCGCCAAAGTGGTTTTAATATACCTTTTATCCATGCAATAAAAGTTGTTATTGCTGTAATTATTACTACAGCAACTATAAACCACCCCACAGCATCAACTAATGTGTTAAGCACCTTCCACGACAAAGATATATTTTCTATAAACATCATACTTTAGTATACCTATTATTAAAAAACTATTCAATATATCTTTGAGGTCTGTTAATCTTTTCATGCATAAATACTGCTAAGGTGATAGTTGTTGTTACATTCTTAAGATGCACAAAACTAACTATTTAGATACTGGCTACATGAGACAAAATTAGAACTTTTCCACATAATTACCAACAAGGATAAAAGGCTCCTGACCCCATTTTACATTTTATCAAATCGTTCATATTTTTAATTTCCAATATATCCGCAATAAAAGAAATTATCTAATTTACTTTATCCAGACAATGCGAGTACCTGTTATCCTGTCCCAATATGGACCATAAATTAAATAACAGATGAAACCGATTCCAGTTAATAATGAAAGGAATATTATTTCTCTAGCTATAATTCGAGGAAGCAAATGATCTTTTTCATCAAAATCAATTCTTATTTTAAAGATATATAATCCTATCGTAGTTTGATATTTATAAATACTTAAAGAAAAATAAAAAAAGTATAAAAGTAGCAATACAATTACTCCCGTTAAACTCTCTGGATTAATCGAAAGAGCTTGAAGAATTATGCAAAGTAAACCCAAAACAATAAAATCAATACAAAATGCAATATACCTTTTCCACATTGGCACACTATTTATTTCTTTCTGAATATCATTGATTATCTTTAAAACTTTTTTCGGAAAACCATTCGCTGGCGACTTTAATTTTTCAAGGAAATAGTGTTTATGCCATGACTCTTTATTTTTAAACTCGCTACCATTTATTTCAAAAAACAGAAATTTTTCTATCTCTTGATCTGTTTTCCCTAAATTATTACTTAACCATGTTATTATCTCTTGTTTGTTCATATTATTTTATTGCCTTTTTTATTGAAACACCAAGAGCTTTCGCTATTTTCTTAAGTGTATTAAGTGTTGGCAGTATGGGACGAAATTGGAACCTTTTCACATAATTACCAACAAGAATAAAGACTCCTGACCACATTTTATATATCATTCTCTTGGCATTTCAGGAATTTGAATTGAAGGATCTATTTTGTGTGCAGTTTCAAATGCTTGTAATGAATTTTTATAATCCTTTAAATTGTAAAAGGCAAATCCTTTACTACTCCAAGCATTTGCATATTCCGGATTTATTTCGATAGCTCTATCAAGTACTACTAAAGCTTCTTCATATTTGCCCAATTTATTAAGAGCTACACCCTTATTCCGCCAAGCTTTTACGTATAGAAAATTTAACTCAATCGCTTTATCAAACGCAGTTATTGCTTTTTTGTATTTATTTAAATGACCAAGAGTTATTCCTTTATTATCCCATGTTCTTTCTTTAGGATTTATTTCAATAGCCTTATTAAACATTACTAAAGACTCTTCGTATTTACCTAGATTGCCAAGTACTATCCCTTTATTTTCCCAAACATTTTTATCTTGAGGATTAATTTCTATAGTTCTATCATAGGCTTCTATAGCTTCCTCATATTTACCTAACTGGTTTAGTGTCCATCCTTTATTGTGCCACGCATTAGCGTATTCTGGATATATATTTATGGCCATATTATATGCCTCTAACGCTTCTTTGTTTTGATCTAATTTATTTAAAGTATATCCTTTGTTATACCACGTAACTGCTTTATCCGGATAAATATCTATTGATTGATCGTATTCCTTAAAAGCATCTTCATACTTCCCCAGTTCATTAAGTGTATATCCTTTATTAAAATGTTCTCGGCTTTGAACAATAACATCTTTGATCGAAGTAAAAACAGTATCTTTAGGCGAAAGCCAAACTCCAGCGACAATAAAACCTGCCCCCATAAAAGCCAAAATTGATCCTATTAAAGTAAAGTACCATCCCATTTTATTTTGAATAAATTATTTTTTAAACACCCTGGTCTGCCTCGATACTACGCTGACTCGTTCTGAGGACACTCTATTCGAACCCTTCTGGGATTCGAATTAAATTTATCCTTATTTAAAGCCGTTTTCTAGCCTTCATCGTTTTGACCAGTTCAGAAAAGATTTCGCTGCTTCTAAAGATTTGGCTTGGTTAAGCGAAGAAACGGGTCTGCACGATAAAAAAGTCTTGTGGCTGCCGGGCAGGGATTCGAACCCCGATGACATGCTTCAGAGGCATGTATCCTACCATTAGATGACCCGGCAAAATTTATGCATCTAAATATCTTCTGACGGCTATTATACTGCTAACTGTTCCCATGACAATACCAACAAGCAGTTGAAGCAGTAAAAGCGCAATGAAATTTGTCTGGAAAAAATAAAGTAGATCAGTACCAGGCAAATAAGTAGTAATTTTAGGAGAAAGATACCATAAAAGAGGAAACAAAACGGCCAAAGTTGCCAAAACTGCCACTATTCCGTAAATCGCGCCTTCAATAACAAAAGGGCCTCTGATAAACCAATTACTTGCGCCTACTAATTTCATCACTTTGATTTCTTTGCGGGAGCTGTAAATAGTCAAACGAATTGTATTAAAGGTAACTAAAATAGCCAAAATAGCTAAAATAGCCAAACCAATAAAACCAACTTGACGAATTGTTGTTGTAATAGAAGATAATCTAGCAATAACAGTTCTGTTTTCCTGATAATTGATTTTATCTATAACTTTCTGGTATTCTTCTTTTTCTAGAAAATTAACAATTGATTCGTATTGAGAAGCTACTTGAGCTTTAATATTTAAAGCAGCTTCTAAAGGATTAGTTTCAAGCTCTTGCAAGCTTTGCATTAAAACCTGATTGTCTTGATGTTTTGCCTTAAAATTTTTCAAGGCCTCTCCAGTTGAAATATATTCAACGCTTTTTACTTGGCTTAATTCAATTAAACTGTCTCTTGTTGCTAGAATCTGTTCTTCTGAAGTATCTAGATTAAAATAAACGCTGATATCTATCTTGTCTTCTAAATTAGTAATCAAAGAATCAATTAAAACATTAACTAATAATAAATTAGTAATGCCAAAAATAGCCAAACTCATTACAATAATAGTGGCTACTGAAAGCCATTTGTTCCGCCAAAAGCTTAACCCCCCAGATTTTGTTACACGTATCAAAGAAGCAAACATATATTAAAATAAGATATATTTTCCGTTTTCATCATCTTTAATTATTTTACCTTTTTCTATGGTAACTACTCGTTTATCCAGTCCATTAATAATATCCCTGTCGTGTGTAGACAAAATAACTGTAGTGCCCAATTCATTGATTTTAATCAAAAGCCGAATAATTTCCCATGTATGAAGCAAGTCCAAATTTCCAGTTGGCTCGTCAGCAACTAAAATATCCGGCCTATGGGCCAAAGCGCGAGCAATAGCCACTCGTTGCTGTTCCCCGCCAGAAAGCTGACTAGGAAAATGATCTGCTCTGTCTATTAAATTAACTAATTTTAAAAGCTGTGGAACATCGCGCTCAATTTCCTGTTTAGTCCAATCGCTTACTTCCATAGCAAAAGCAATATTTTCATAAGCTGTTTTATTTGGCAAAAGCCGAAAATCCTGAAAAATCATACCGATTTGCCGACGCCAAATTGGCAAGTCCTTATCCCTGATCTGCCCAATATCTTGTTTGCCCCAAAAAATATTGCCTTTGGTTGGAAATTCTTCTTTAATTAAAAGTCTTATTAAAGTAGATTTTCCAGCTCCAGAACGACCAGCAATAGAAACAAACTCTTTGCTATTAATTGTTAAATTAATATTATCTAATGCTTTGCAATTAGGCAAATATATTTTAGAAACCTTATTAAATACTATCATAATTTATCAATTTCTTCTTTAATAAATTTATCTAATTTCCCTCCAAGAACTGCTTCGGGATTTCCTGACTTAGCGCCAGTCCGATGATCTTTAACCATCTGATAAGGATGGAGAACATACGAACGAATCTGGCTCCCCCATTCAACCGCTTTTGACTCGCCTCTTAATTCCTTTCTTTCCTGCTCCTTATTTTTTAACTTATATTGGTAAAGCTTGCTATAAAGAAGCTTTATTGCTCTTTTTTTATTCTCTCCCTGCAAACGTTCATTCTGACAGGCAGCAGTTAAGCCAGTTGCCAAATGAGTTACTCTAACAGCTGATTCGGTTTTGTTCACATATTGACCGCCTGGACCGCTAGCTCGATAAGTATCAACCCTTAAATCTTCTGGCCTAATTTCAATTTCTTTCATTTCTTCAAATTCAGGCATTACTTCTACTAAGGCAAAAGAAGTATGACGCAAGTTATTAGCATTAAAAGGAGAAAGCCGAACTAAACGATGAACGCCTGATTCTCTTTTTAGATAACCATAAGCATATGGACTCTCAATAATTAAAGTAACATTTTTGAATCCAGCTTCTTTGCCTTCTTTGATTTGAAGAACTTGAACCGGCCAATCGTTTTTCTGGGCAAACTTGAAATACATTTTCAAAAGCATTTCGGTCCAGTCTTGAGCATCAATACCGCCAGCTCCAGCATAAATAGATATAATAGCATTATTCTTATCGTATTTACCTTTTAATTTATCTGTTATATCTTCCATTTTATGAGTTTACCATATCTTTTAATTTTAGTAAATAATGAGCCGACCCGGGGAGTCGAACCCCGAACCTATACTTTACGAAAGTATTGCTCTGCCATTGAGCTAGGTCGGCTGGAGCGGACGAAGGGAATCGAACCCTCGTCATCTGCTTGGGAAGCAGAAGCTTTGCCACTAAGCTACGTCCGCTTATTACTGGAAAAAATGCTCCCACCATTTCCAAAAATTAGATTCTTGTTTTTTTTGCAAAGAATCAACAATGTCTAAATTGTTATTAATAATCTCTTGGGTTGGTTCAGGGTCTATGTCTGCATCTTGAGTTTGATCTCCTGAAATAACAACAACTTTCTCTCCTGGTTTTTTTAGATTAAGCTTTAAACGAGCTTCTTTTTCTAAATAAGATTCTTTTTTAAAATAATCCATTAAATTGGCCATTTGCTGATTTTTGCCTTCTAACTGCTCAATCTCTGTTTCTAATGCTTTTATTTCTTTAGTTAATTGATATTTGCGATAGCTTTCACGTCCAAAACCAATCACTAAAAAAATAAGGATAAGAATAACAACAAAAAGAACAATTTTTGAACTAAGAAATCTTTTTAAAAGTTTTTTGTCTAATTTGGTCATTTATGTTATTATTCTAATACATGAAACTATCCACACAAAAAAAATTATTTCGTTTAAGCTGGATTCTTTTAGCTAGTTTGGTTGTTTTAAGTATGCTTGTCTTTCTCTTTGTGCCTATGCTCTAATCATATCAAAACAGAAGAATTTAATAAAGACTCTCTGAAGAGGGTTTTTATTTTTTCAAAACCTTTAAAAAAACTTCCTGTGGAATGTTAATCCTGCCAATTGCTTTCATTTTTTTCTTGCCTTTTTTCTGCTTTTCCAGTAATTTCTTTTTGCGAGTGTAATCTCCGCCATATAAATAACCGGTTACGTCCTTGCGCATAGCGCTAATGGTTTCCCGAGCAATAATTTTCCCTCCAATAGCTGCTTGAATAGAAACTGCAAAAAGCTGTTTTGGAATAACGCTCTTTAGCTTTTTAACTAATGCTCTAGCTTCCCGTTCTGATTTTGTTTTATGAACAATCCTAGCAAAAGCTTCTGCTTTTTCACTGGCAATAAGAATATCCATTCTAACCAAATCAGATGTCTGATAATCTATTATTTCGTAATTCATTGAAGCATAACCAGCTGTAGTATTTTTTAACTGGTCATAAAAATCAATAATAATTTCGTTCAGAGGAACTTTATATTTCAAAACAACTTTTTCTGCGCTTAGATATTCTGTATCCTGATAAAGTCCTCTTGTCTTTTTCAATAATTTCATAATCGTACCTAAAAACTGGCTTGGTAAAATTATTTCTAAAATTACCCATGGTTCTTGAATTTCTTTAATATCTCCTACTTCAGGCAAATCTGAAGCTGAAGTAACAGTCAAATGTTCTTCTTTTTTAGTAATTAACTTGTAGCTAACAGATGGAGAAGTAACAATTAAATTTAATTGGTATTCCCTTTTCAGCCGTTCCAAAACTATTTCTAAATGAAGCATGCCTAAAAATCCAGCTCGAAATCCGCGTCCTAGCCCTTGGCATGATTCTGGTTCATATTGTAGAGAAGCATCGCTTAATTTAAGCTTGCCTAAGCTGTCTTTAAGTAAATCATGATCATTGCTCTCAACTGGATAAAAACTAGCAAAAACCATTGACTTTGGCTCTTCATAGCCGGGCAAGGAAACAGAAGAGGCATTTTTTCCTAGAATTGATCCTATTGTATCTCCTACTCTGCACTGGCCTACATTTTTTAATCCAGTAGCTATATAGCCGATTCCTCCTGATTCAAGTAAATCAGTTTTAACCATTTGAGGCTTAAGCAAACCAACTTCTATTACTTCAGACACGGATTCAGAAGCCATCATTTTAATTTTGTCACCAGCTTTTACCTTGCCATCAACAATCCTGACATAAGCAAGAACTCCTTTGTAAGAATCGTATTTTGAATCAAAAATTAAAGCCCGTAAAGGACTTTCTAAGTCAATAACCGGCTCTGGGACTTTTTTAATAATAGCTTGTAAAACTTTGTCTATATTAGTCCCTTGCTTGGCTGAAATCTCAATAATTTCTTCTTTATCTATATTCAATAATTTACTTACTTCTAGAATTGTTTCTTCTATTTTGGCATGAGCTAAATCAATTTTATTAACTATTGGAATAATAGATAAATTCTGCTCCTGAGCTAAATGAAGATTAGCTAAAGTTTGAGCCTGAATGCCCTGACTGGCGTCTATTAATAGGATTGCGCCTTCTACGGCTGCTAAACTGCGCGAAACCTCGTAAGAAAAATCAACATGCCCAGGAGTATCAATCAAATTTAAAATATATCCATTGTATTTCATTTGAACCGGCTGAAGTTTAATAGTAATTCCTTTTTCTTTTTCCAAGTCCATCATATCTAAAAACTGAGCCCGCATTTCTCTTTGTCCAATAGTCCCAGTTATTTCTAAAAGCCGGTCAGCCAAAGTTGACTTGCCATGATCTACATGACTAATTATTACAAAATTACGAATGTTCATTGTTTTCAGGCACGGCCTCTTATACATTTTAGTTTTCTTCTAAAAGCGATAAATAATAGGATGAAGTAGAGAATACTTCCGGCTGAAAAACCTAATGCTAGGCCAGGAACTCCCATTGATTGAGATAGAATCCAAGCAATGGATAAACGAAAAACTGTTGCAAAAAGTCCGATAATAAATGGTGTTTTAGTATCTTCTAATGCAAAAAAGCCGCGCAAAAATAACAGGATTAAAGCTTCAGCAAAAAGTCCGATTGAGAAATATGACAAGGTTTGATAAGTTAGAATAATATTATCAACATTAAAACGGCCAGTTCCTAAAATAATTCGGACAATAGGTTCGCGCAGGAGGATAAATAAAGCGGTTGCAGGCAGGATATAAAAAAGAATTCTACGAGCAGTGTGGGAAAATGTTTTAACAAAATTGCTTATATCTCTCTTCTGAGCTGCTTCTGAAAGCTTAGGAAAAGCAGCTAGAACAAAAGAAAGACCAAAAACGCCTAATGGAAAGCTCCAAATATTAAAAGCTAGATTGTAAACAGCAATACTGCCTATGGTCAAAAAAGAAGCAAAAACAGTCATTACCCAAAAATTAATCTGCGAAAGCGCCAAGCTCAAAACACGGGCTGGCATAATTTTAAAAATCCTCTGAACTCCTTCAAATTTAAAATCAAAAACTGGCCTCCATCTAAATCCACAAAGATAAGCGCTGGGCACTTGAATTAACATATGCATAAAAGCGCCCAGAACTACGCCATAAGCTAATCCTAAAAGACCAAAATATTTAACTAAAACCAAAGCGCCAAAAATAATGCCTATGTTGTACATAATTGGTCCCAAAGAATAAACTAGGAAACGTTTGAAACTCTGTAAAATTCCTCCAAAAACAGCGCTTAACCCTAAAAACAAAGGGCTTAAGAACATAATTCTGGTTAATTGGATGCTTAAAGATAACTTTTCTGGATCAAAACCAGGAACAATTAATTTCATTAACCAAGGGGTGAATATAACAAAAATAAAAGAAATGACAATCAAAGACAAAGTCATCAAATTAAGAACGCTATTAGCCAAATGCCAAGATTTCTCCTTGTCTTTCTGCAGATAACTCACAAAAACAGGAATAAAACCAGCTGAAATAGCGCCAAAAACCAGCAATGAATAAACTAAATCAGGAATACGAAAAGCAGCATAATAAATATCAAGTTCATCCCCTGCTCCAAACTGACCAGCTAAAATTCGATCTCTAATTAACCCTAGCAATCGGCTAACCAAAGAAGCCGCTCCCAAAATGAAAGCGGCTGCAGCAATAGTTTTTGATTTGTTGTTAAAAAAATCTTTTAGCATACTTTACTTATTTTAAAAGTTAAAAGTTGCGCCTAAAAATCTATCTATCTTTAAATCGCTTTCGTAATTTAAAATCCCTAATTCTTGATTTATTGCATCTGGATATTTCCATGATACCTGCCAATTTTCTGGAAATTTTAATTTATGACTGAATTGACTACCAATGCTGCCTAATTGCTTTTGTGTTAATAAACTATAACTATCTACTGATTTCGTCAAGTCGATTTTAAATGGCAGCCTATATTTATAAATCAAAACAACTGTTTCACCCGGACTGATATAAGTCCAGTTCCCAAAAACAGTTTTTCCGCTTTCCTGAAGAATATGAGTTCCTGTTTTTTTATCAATAACCATTTTACTCTCAATTTCATTTATTAAAGAATCTGTTTTAAAACCTTGTTCTTGATAATCAATTGGCGGCTGATAAATTTCTAAACTTTGGCCTTGAGCTGAAATTAATTCACTGCCTAATGGCAGATAAACTCTTAGATAATTAGTGTTGACTCTATTCCACCAATCATATTTAGACTGACCGCCTTGATGCTTTCGAGTAACTGTCAAGGTGTCAATAATTGAACCGTCTGGCTGAATTTCTGCTTGGTGTTCAATTGTTTCCCTAACCATCTTATCGGTCTTATACCCATTAATATTAGAAGAGACAACACTTAAATAATCCTTATCAGTGGATAAAATCTTGCCAGCCCAGCCCCATTCAATAGCTAATTCCTCTAATGCTGGATTATTGAAATAAGCTAAAATATGCTTTTCTTCAAAACAGTTAAAAATAATTTCCAGCGCTTCTTTTCTTTCTTGAGAAGACAATTGATTTAGAGCATGAATAAATTTAGGAGCAAAGTCAGCTAAAATCTTCTTTGGGCGGTTTAGCTCTTTATCATAATCAACTTCTACTTTGTGCTGAATTAATTCAACAAAATTATCTTGAGTTAAAACAACATCATACTCAGGCATAGAAATTGGGCCAGTTAATTCTAAAAGACGTTCAATAAGCGTTGGAGTTAAACTAATTACTCCATCTGTGGTTGGCCCGCCTGTCTTTTCATAAAACCAAGATATTTTCTGGGCAGAAGTTGGAAAATCAGCAAACCAGTTAGCATCATGCATTGACCAGGCAGTGCTAATTTTTTGAATTGGCTGAGGCGGGATAATCTTTTCATGAAGCTGACCATCGGCATTAAAAATGCCATCAATGAAAAGGTCTTTTATTTCTCCTCTATCTAAAGTTAAAAGACCGTAAGTGCCGATAAATCCGCCTGTAGCCCTGATTTCGCTATTATTCTGGAAAATCAATAAATATTGGCGTGGGTTATCATGCCCCAAGAAATCCAGCAAAGCCTCTGAATAATCCAATGCCTGAGCAAGCATTTCTTCAATTAAGGGCAATTTTTCTTTTAAAGAAACTACTCCTTCCTGGATTTCAACAGGAAGAACATTAATATCAACTTGTTCAAGCTCTTGATTAGCTGATTTAATTCCGAGCAAGGCATTATTTAAATCATCTCTACTAATGTTTATAGAATCAGACAATGAATTTTTTTTAGAAGCAAGAATATTGTTTTTGGTTTCGCCTGGCAAATTAATTAAATTAAATAAATTATCAAAAGAAAATAAATTTACTGCTGAAGCCAATTTCTGTCCGGACTGAGCTAAATTCTCGCCAACTTTGACCAGATGACTTCCTGAAGAAATTAATGAAGAACCCGGCAAACTATCTAAAATACCTAAAGTTAATCTGCCTAATTTTTTGATTTCTTGATGAGCTTTAAAAAAGTTTGCATGAGCTGAACTAAAATTCTGTTCAGCTGTTTGCCAATCAGCTTGCTCTAATGAATTTTGGGCTGATAATAGGCTCTGGTAAGCAGATAAACTATTAGCCAGAACATTCTCTTTGATTTCAAATCCTTGGTTTAACCAAGCAGCAGTTGGGACAAGCAAGGCAATAAAAAAACCAACTATTAAAAAGCCGATTAAAGGTCTGGAATAAATTTTCTTCTTGCGCGTGATTTCTGATAAAGGAAATTTCTGGGAAGCTGCTTCTGGAAAATAAAAATCCTCTATGCTGGCAAGATTTGTTTTTTGCCGAACGCTTAAAAAGCTATCATCTGCACCAAACTCTTCCAATTCAAATAGAATTTCTTCCTTGGTTGGCAAATTTTCAGTTTCTACTGGTTTTGGTTCAGACGAAATTTTAAGCTTTGATTCGTTTTGCGCTTCAAAATCTGATTTGACATTTATTGCCTTTTCTCTCTGCAAGTCTTCTTGTTTTGTTCTTCTATCTCTTAAATCTAAAACTGTTTGTATTTTTTTTATTTTCTCTACATCCAAATCGCCCTTATTAGTAACAGGCTTGATGTCAAATAAAGCAGTTAAGATGCGGTTAGGATACATACGCCTATTATACCACAGAAAGATAAATATCCATTGTCTCCTGAGCTGTTTTAAGCCAATCGTATTTCTTAATTCTTTTAAATCCTTGTTCAATAAGTTTTTTTTGAAGATTTTTATCTTCTAAAACCTGTTTAATTTTTTTAGCCATATCATCAATATTCTCCGGATTAAAATATACAGCTGCTTTACCTAAAATCTCCGGCAAACAAGATGAATTTGAACAAACCACTGGTATTCCATAAGCCATTGCTTCTAATGGCGGCAAGCCGAAACCTTCGCATAATGAAGGAAAAACATAAACAGAGGCATTTTTATATAAAGTAAACAATTCTTTATCTGAAACAAAATCAGTAAAAATTATCTGTTTTGAATTTGAGAATTGGTTTTGTATTCTCTTGTAAAAATAATCTATCTCTCCCACTAAAATCAATTGCAAATCCATTTGAGAGTCTTTTACTAACTTATTAAAAGCTAAAATCAATCGCTCTAAATTCTTGTGAGGATACGCATTGCCTACGTAGAGCAAATATTCTTTGGGGGCTGCCCCCAGTACTCTGGGAGCAGCCCCCAAAGATACTCCCTCATAAATTACCTTAATTTTTTCTTTTCTAACTCTGAAATACTTTAAAATATCTTTTTTAGTATAATTAGAAACAACAATAATTTTTTTAGCTCTTTTAACAGCTGAAAAAATAACTATTTTATAAGCTAAGTTTTTTAATGAATACAGAAAAGGGCTTAAAGTAGAAGCGCGGCTTGTTGGGAATTTTTTTAAAATTAAATCATGAATAGTGATAATAAACGGCTTAAAATAAAAAACCGGTACATTAAAATGTGGAAAATGCATCAAATCAATCCCTGCTTTCTGAATTTTAAATGGCATAAAAATCTGCTCTTTAAGGCTATACCATTTGTAATCAGCTAAAACTTTTTTGAAATTGGGATTAGCTGGTTGATATTCATCCCAATTTTCCTTTCTTAGAAAAATAACAAATTTATTAGTTGAATTTACTTTTTCTAAATTCTCTACTAATTTCTGGACATAACGGCCTAATCCTTTTTGTTTGGGACCAAAAAATCGCGCATCTATCCCGATTTTAATTTGATTTTTTTTTCTCATTTTACCAGCATTTTTAATGTTTCTTTAGCGCATTTTTGCCAAGAAAACTTTTTGGCCTGTTCAATGCCTTTTTTAACTAATCGCTCTCTTAGTCCTTTGTCTGTCAAAATTGTTTCCATAGACCAAGCTAATTCATCAATGTTATAGGGATCAATCATTAATGCTCCCTGTCCAACTACTTCTGGCAAAGAAGAATTACAAGAAACAATAGTTGGCTTGCCGCAAGCCATTGCCTCTAAAGGCGGGAATCCAAAACCCTCAAAAAAACTAGGATAAACAAAAATCTCAGCTAAATTGTAAAGACAGGGCTTGTCTGTTTCCTCAATAAAGCCAGTAAAAACTATATCTCGGCTGTATTTTGATTCTCTGGCTGTTCTTAGAATGTCTTGATAAAGCCAGCCTTTGGTTCCAGCAATAACCAATTGGATGGATTGTTCTTTTCTTAATAATTCAAACGCTTTAATCAATCCTATAAGATTCTTTCTGGGCTCAATAGTGCCGAAATAAAGAATGAATTTCTTTGGCAGCTTATATTTCTCCCTAATTTTCTTCTTAATTCCCGACTCATAATTCATAATTCTAAACTGTTTGCCTACTCCAGAATAAATCACCTTTATTTTACTTGGCTCAATTCCATAAATACTAATCAAATCATCTTTGGTTGATTGAGAAACAGCAATAATTTTATCTGCCTGTTTAGCTTCTTTCTGCGCATCTATTAAAAATTTCTGCCAAGCTCTTTTGCGCCAGGAAAAAAAATAAGGATAGCGCTCAAAAGATAAATCATGAAAAGTAACCACTTTTTTACAATTAATTGACAAAGGAGCTGTAAAAAAATGCGGGTTAAAATAAACATCAACCTTGCCTAATAATTTATCTATTTTAGGCTGATTAAAATATCGCGTTCCTGCAAAAAAAAGACGATTAGGAATTCTAAAATTTTTTAAATAAACATTATCTAAAAAAAGCCAAGGATAATTTAACTCGGCTTTTTGATAAGCATTATAAAAAAGTTGATAATTAATTTTTGGATCAAGTGATAAAAGTTCGGACAATAGATTAATCGTATATTCCTCAACCCCAGTCCTTGTTCCTCGAGCCAAAACTCTAATGTCAATTCCAATGTTCATAGATAAACTCCTTAATTCTTTGTTTGAACTTCTCCTGATCAAATTCCATTGCTTTTTCTCTAATAACTTTAGGATCAAAATTATTAGGATTAAACTTTTTCAAAACTTCTACTAAGCTTTTTTTTGTTTGTTCTTTAAAAAACAAACCTGTTACTTCTGGTTTAATAGTTTCCAGCGCGCCACCAGCTTGATAAGCAATAACTGGCCTGCCAGAAGCCATTGCTTCTACAGCTGTAATGCCAAAATCTTCTTCTTGAGGGAAAATAAATGCCTGACAATGAGCATAGTAGTCCTTTAATTTATTATCTGAAACTAAGCCGACGAATTCTATGTTCCCCTTTGATATTTTTTCTAATCTTTTTCTGTCAGGACCATCGCCAATAATTTTTAATGGCAATCCTAATTGATTAAACGCTTCAATAGCCAAATCAATACGTTTGTATGGTAAAAAACGGCTGACTATAAGAAAATAATCATCTATCTTATCAGCCAAATAAAATAAATCTGTTTTAACTGGCGGATGAATAACTTTTGATTCCTGATGATAATATTTTCTTATACGCTGACTCACAAAATTAGAATTAGCAATAAATTTGTCTACCCGGGCTGCTGCTTGTTCGTCCCAAAGACGAATATAGTTCATAAAAAAAGGAATAATTTTTTTTATCGGTCCAGAATAACCAAATTCTTCAATATATCTATGAGAATCATCCCAGGCATAACGAATTGGCGTATGACAATAGCAAATATGGAGCGCCTTTGGCGAAGTAATCACACCCTTAGCATAACTGGCTGAATCAGAAAGGACTAAATCGTATTGAGAAAGATCAAATTGTTCAATAGCCAACGGCATTAACATTAAAAAGGGACGATGATGCGATTTGACTAAAGGAACTTTTTGTAAAAAAGATGTTTTGATTTGACAATTTTTAAAAGCTGAACCAGTTCTTTTTTCATCATAAAGCAAGGTATAGATAGGCGCTTTTGGAAAAATTTGACAAAATGCCTCTAATACCCTCTCTGCCCCTCCGTATTGATTTAAGTAATCATGAACAAGAGCAACACGCATTAATTTTTAACAGGCCGATCTATCCCTCAATAAAACAATCCCTGTTTTAAAAAAGATTTTTAAATCCATTAATAAGGACCAATTTTCCACATAGTAAGTATCTAATTTAATTTCTTCTTCAAAAGGCAAATCCGAACTGCCGCTGGCTTGGGCAAAGCCAGTCATACCAGCTTTAATGGCCAAAACTTTTTTATGATGCTTCTGATATTGGGCTATTTCATCTGGTTGATGAGGACGCGGCCCAATTAAACTCATTTCTCCACTAAGAACGTTTATCAGTTGAGGCAATTCATCAATCCTATATTTGCGCAAAATTCGACCGACTTTAGTTACTCGAGGATCATTTTTTATCTTAAAAAGAGGGCCGTCCTCTCTTTCATTATGTTTCCTTAAGGATTTTTTCATTGCTTCAGCATCTTCAACCATTGAACGGAATTTATAAAGATCAAATTCCTTATTCCGGCTGATTCTTTTTAATTTAACTAAAACTGGCCCAGGAGAACCGCCTTTAATAATAAAAGCAATCAGCATAAAAAATGGGCTCAGTAAAATCAAGCCAAAGAAAGCAACTATAAAATCAATGAACCGTTTAATAATTTTCCCCCATCCATCTAAAGCAGTTCTTTTAATCTCAATCAAAGGAATAGTTCCTAATGTTTCAAATGAAGTATTAGCTGTTAATGTTTGGAAAAGATTTGGCACAAATTTAAAAATTAAATGATTTTCTTCGCAGAAATCAACTAATTCCAAAACTTTTCCTTTTGGCCAATTCAGATCTGCTAAAATAATTTCATCAAGGCCTTGTTTTTTAAATTTGATTTTAATTTTATTAATATCTACTCCTGCTAAACTGCCTGCTAATTGATAGCCCAGATTCGGCTGTTTTTTAATATTCTTAATAATTTTCTCGCTAATGCCATCTTGACCAATAACCAAAACTCTATTGGCTCCAAAATGATGTTTTTTCATTAAATATTTCTGCCATTGATTAATTAAAAAACGGCCAAAACAAACAGAAACAATAGCTATGGCCCAGCCAGCTAGTATAAGAAAACGGGAATCAAACCATTCTCGTTGAAGAAAAGTATAAAAAACTAAAATGATAATGCCAGCTGAAATGCCAATAATTATTTTAAAAAAATCATTCAAAAGCGGTCTGATAGATTTAATCCTATAAAGGCCAACCAAAGCAAAAACAATTAAAAGAAAAACAGAAATAATAATAATCAAGCTAAAATACCTACCAAAAGGAAGGTTTAAAGAGAAAAGCACTGGACGATATTCAGATACCCAAGGATTAATTCGTAGAAAATAAGCTCCTAACCCAGCGCATAAAAGCATTAAAAAATCCAAAGGAACTAGAATAGCTGTAAAAAAAAGCTCTGATTTCTTCATTTCTTTATTCTAATTATTTTTTAAGAAAAAATCAATATCCAGAGTTATATTGCCCATAAAAAAACACGCTTAATCACGTGTTTCTTTATAGCTCAAGCAAGCAATAAGCCGGGTTCTGTTTTAGATAGTCATTTATCTAGCCCCGACGTTACCGTCGGGATCAAGCGAGCTACTTTTCATCAGCCGCTTGAGGCGACTGGTTTGCTCTTGCACCAGGCAGGGTTTACCACTCCGACAGGTCTCCCGTCGGAGAGAGGGGTCTTACTCCCTCACTTTTCACCTTTACCTCTTTTTAGGAGATTACCCCTAAAATGAAGGAAATATTGTCTCTGTGGCACTTTCCCTATTCTCACGAACGGTGGGAATTACCCACTGCCGCTTACGGTGCCCGGACTTTCCTCCCCGACTTCACGTCAGGGCGACCATCTCGCTTACTTGAACTGTCTATATATTATCATGGATAAAAAGCTCTGTCAATCTTATAAAAGCGGTTGTTCTCTTCCTTGTTCATCTAACGCTTGATTAACCAATCTGTCAGCTTCTTTATTTTTTTCACGAGAAATATGCTTAAAACTAATTTGTTTAAAATCCAGCATTAAATTCCAAACTTTAAGAAAAAACGGCTGAAGATCCTCTTCTTTAATTTTATACTGATGATTAAGCTGCTTAACAATTAATTCACTGTCTGAACAAAATTCAATTTCTATTTCCTTAGCTTTCTTCTTGCCAAAAAGCAATTTAACTTTTTTTAAAGCAAAAATAACTGCTTGATATTCAGCTTGATTATTAGTTGCTTCATCAATAAATTCACTGTATTTCTTAATTGTCTGGCCATCTTGAATGATAACCACACCAATAGCTGATGGGCCAGGATTGCCACGCGCACCGCCATCAACATAGATAACTAATTTCATAATAGTTTATTGTTCTGCGATTCTTAAATCAATAATTTTCATCTCTAAATATCTATTGCCATTCCATTCATTAATAATTAATTCAAAAACAACATCAACTAAGTCCCCTTTATTTAATATATTATGCCATTTGCCTAAATTAAAAGCAATTGCTTTAAAATTTTTCCCTTGCTTTAGTTTGTCATTAAAAACCATTAAATCTATTTTTAAATGACTATCTCTCTTGCCGACAGTTTTTAAATCATTGATTTCTGCTTTTTTAATTAGAAATCTTGGTTCTAGATTGCTTTTACCGAATGGAGCAAATTGCTGGATTTGATCATAATTTTGCCAATTAATTTCTTCCAAACATAATTCTGCGTCAATATCTAAAATAGACGTTAAGTCCTTGTCCTTTAATTCATTTTCAACTGCTTTTGTTAGAATATTCTTAACTTTATTTAAATCCTTTTTCTTCGTTCTAAAACCAGCTGCTCTTTTGTGTCCGCCAAAATTATCAAAAAATTTATCTGCCTGTTTAAGTATTTTTAATAAATCAAGCTGTCCAATACCGCGGCAAGAACCGTAAATAAAAGATCCTTTTTCTTGATAAATAATTGTTGGCCGATGATATTGATCAGCTATTTTCCCAGCCACCAAGCCAATTAAACCAACTGACCAGTCAGCGCTGCCTTCAAAGATAAGTTTAGTGTCTTTTTCGCTGAATTTTTTATCAATACGTTCTTTAGCTTCTTTAACAATTTTCTCTGTTAAATTCTGCCTAACTAAATTATTTTCATTAATCTCTTGAGCTAATTTTTCTGCTTCTTTTTTGTCTTTGCTAATCAAAAGATTAAAGGCAACATTAGCGTGATTCATTCGGCCAGCTGCATTAAGACGAGGAGCTAAAATAAAACCAAGCGTATAGGTATTAAGATTAGTTAAAGGCGCTTCTCCATTAGAAGAAGATTTGGTTAATTCAGGAACTATTTTAGCTATTTTCATTAATTCTTTAAGGCCTATCCGTTTTGTTTGAGCTAAAACGCCTAATCCATATTTAACTAATGTCCGATTTTCACGGATAATCGGCATAACATCAGCCACTGTTGCTAAAGCAACTAAATCTAAAAGCCATTTTTTTAATAAATCACCTGAATTATTTTCTTCTTCAGATAAAAGAGCGCAAGCTAGCTTATAAGTTACGCCTGCTCCAGACAAATCCTTAAAGGGATATTTGTCGTTCTTCTGAAAAGGATCAATTGAAGCAATTGCTTTTGGCAATCTATCTTTTGGCTGATGATGATCAGTAATAACAACGTCTATGCCCAAAGAAGCAGCTAAGTCAGCTTCTTCTAAATTGCTAATACCACAATCAACTGTAATCATTAAATCAACCTTTTTTTTATTTATTTTCTTAATCGCCTCTTTATTTAATCCATGTCCTTCTTTGTTTCGGTCTGGGATATAAATTTGAAGATTTTTTGCGCCTAAAGATTGCAGAGTCAAAAATAAAATAGCTCCTGAACAAACACCATCAGCATCATAATCTGCGTAAATTATAATATTCTCCTGTTTTTTTATTGCCTGAAAAATGCGCTTAACTGCTTTTTTCATGCCATTAAGCAAAAAAGGATTATGTAAATCCCCTTCATAATCAGGATTAAAAAACTCATCAATTTGTTGCTGAGTTTTTATTCCTCGATTATAAAGAAGCTGTGAAATTAAAGAGGAAAATTCTGGAAATTGTTTTAAAAAAGCGCTAGGCGCTTTAGATTTAATTTGCCACTGCATTATATTTTAAATTGCGAACACTCTGGAATTTCTGAGACGCGTAGGGCGCCCTCTGGGCTAAAGCGCGAAGAAATTACAGAGTGTAAGCTTAAATATTATGAACTATTCAAGAGCTTCTATTCCTGGAAGTTTTTCACCAGCTAAAAATTTAAGCATAGCGCCGCCGCCAGTAGAAATATGAGTTATTTTATCTAATAATCCCAATTCTTCTAAAAAAGCAACTGTATCGCCTCCGCCAACTGTTGAAAAACCAGGATTTTTTGCTATTGCATGGGCAATTTCCCTGCTGCCCAAGCTAAATTTTTCTACTTCAAGAAGCCCCATTGGACCATTCCAAACAACCATTTTAGCTTGAGAAATTATTCGAGTAAATAGCTTTATAGTGTCTGGTCCTATATCTAAAATCATTTCATCTTTTTTAACATTACTTATTAAAGAAATTCTACTTGATGTCTTGCCAGAAGAATCAACCGACACAGCAACATCTACTGGAGCATGAAGCTTGGGATTATCTAAATCTAATTTTTTGGTTTCTTCAATCATTTCCTCTTCAGTTACAGATTTTCCAATATTGAATCCCTTTGCACTAATAATTGTATTGGCTAAAGCGCCGGCTAAAAGTAGATTATCAGCTTTGTCTAAAAAATTCTTAATAAATTTTATCTTTGTTGAGATTTTTGCTCCTCCAACAATAACAACTAAAGGATGCTCTGTTTTTTCTAAAATTTTAGAAAGAAACTTAATCTCTTTTTCCAAAAGCAAGCCAGCGCAATTAGGTAAATATTTTGGCAATCCGATTATTGAAGCATGCGCCCGATGACTTGTTCCAAAAGCATCATTAACATAAATCTCTCCTAGATCAGCCAATTGTTTGGCAAAATCTGAATCATTATTTTTTTCTTCTGGATAAAAACGGATATTTTCTAACAAAACAATATCGCCTGCTTGCATATTTCCTATTTGCTTTTCAACTTCTTCTCCAATACAATCATTGAGCTTAATAACTGGTCGCGCTAAAAGCTTTTCTAATCTTTTTTTTACTAAATCCAAGCGCAAATTTTCAACAATCTTGCCATTAGGCCTTCCAAAATGAGCTATTAGAATAATCTTTGCCTTTTGTTCAAGCAAGTAATTAATAGTCGGTAAAGTGGCTTCTATCCGCCAGTCCTCCTCATTGTCAATATCACCATTTTTACCTAGCCATAATGGAACATTAAAATCAACTCTAACTAAAACTCTTTTATGTTCAAAATTGAAATCTCGAATAAATTTCATTTTTTTAGAACTTCCATAATTTTGACAAACTCGCTGGCATTCAAAGAAGCTCCACCAACAAGAACTCCGTCCATATTAGCTCCTTCAACTAAATCTACTACATTCTGGCTGGTAACACTGCCTCCATAAATAATTTTAACCTTTTCTGCAATTGACCGATCGTAAAGTTTAGTTAATATTTTGCGGATAAATAAAGTCGCTCTCATTGCATCATCAGATGAACAAGAATTGCCAGTGCCAATAGCCCATATTGGCTCATAAGCAATAACAAGATTTCTTATCCAAGCAGGACTAACTTCAATCAATGCTTTTTCAACCTGCTCGCCAATAACCAAACTCACTTCATCAAGAGACCGTCCTTCAGAATCAAAAGAATCTCTTGCTTCTTCGCCAACGCATAGAACAGGATTAAGCCGCGCTTTTAAAATAGCTTTAAGCTTCCTATTGATCACTTGGTCAGTTTCTTGAAAATACTTTCTTCTTTCTGAATGACCAATAATCACATACTGGCTTCCTAATTTTTTAAGCATTAAAGGAGATATTTCTCCAGTATAAGCGCCCTTGTCTTCCCAAAAACAATCCTGTGCTCCAAAAACAAGATTATCTTTTGCTATGCTTAATAAAGAAGATAAATAAATAAATGGCGGACAAATAACTACTTCTGCATTTTCGTTTCTCCCCATTTCTTTATTTATTGTATTCAAAAGACGCTCAGCTTCTTCAAAAGTGGCTGGATTCATCTTCCAGTTAGCTATAATTAATGGCTTATTGTTCATTTTTTTTCTTTTTTATTATCAATACTATTAAAATCAGCGCAAAAACAACAAAAAGCAAAGAAACCTGCTCAGAATATTTAGAAACTAGCTCTTGATTAGAGCCAAAAGAATAACCTAAAACAGCAAGAATTGTCACCCAAACGCCAGAACCCAAAAAAGTATATAAAATAAAACTTTTAAAACTCATGCGGGAAAATCCAGCAGGAATAGAAATTAATTGCCTGACTCCCGGAACTAATCTCCCTGTAAAAGTAGAAAGATTGCCATACTTTAAAAAATAGTTTTCAGCTTTAATAATTTTTTCTTTATTGATAAATAAGAATTTAAAAAACCTGCAATCAACTAAAGAATAAATAACTTTTCTGCCTAAAGTATAAGCTAAAAAATAATTAATTGAAGCGCCTAATAAGCTCCCGACTATCCCAACAATAACAACAAGAAAAATATTCATTTCTCCTTGCTGAGCTAAATAAGCAGCAGGCAGGATAACAACTTCAGAAGGAAAAGGGATAAAACAGCTTTCAATCGTCATTAAAAAACCAATGCCTAAATAACCTGCGCTAGAAATAATTCCTGTAATAAATGAAGCAATTGTTGCTAAAAGAACATCCATAAAAATACTATTTTCTTAAAAATTCAGCTGCTTTCTCTGGCTTAATAGTGTTAATTTCTATGCCAGCGCCTAATTCAAAACCAGCCCAAATATTAAATTTAGGCAGGATATTCAAATGCCAATGATAATAATCATAATTAGCCCCATCACAAGGCGCAGTATGGAAATAGAAATTATAAGCTGGATCTTCTAATTTTTTATCTATTTTATTTAAAGCTTTTTGCAAAGCGTCAGCAAAAAATTCTTTTTCTTTTTCAGTTATTTTTTCAAAATAGGGTTTATGCTCTTTAGGATATACCCTTGTTTCAAAAGAAGTCTGTGGAGCAAAAGGACAAAGAACAACAAATTTTTCGTTTTCATAAATAATTCTTTGCCCATCTTTAATGTCCCAATCAATCATTGCGCAATAGACACATTTGCCTTGGCTTCGATAAAAAGCTTCAGCTCCATCTAACCCACTGCGCAAATCAGGATCAGTCACTGGAATAGCCATTAATTGAGAATGAGGATGAACTATAGAAGCGCCAGCTTCTTTGCCATGGTTATGAAAAATAGAAATATATTTAATAAACTTTTTGTCCATCAAACTTAAATACCTTTCTTGATAGACATCAATGACCATTTTTGCTTCTTCTATAGAAAATTGGGCTATTTCTCTTTCATGATCAGCAGTAATAATAACCTCATGATAACCAAGACCATTCATAATCCTATTAGGCCCCTGTCTCTGTTCCTGAAGTTCATCTCCTTCAGAAAAAGCAGGAAATTTATTGGGTATGGAAATAACAAACCAAGAGCCATCTTTTTTGTTTTTCCTAGCAATCTTTTCTTTTATATTCTCTTCCTTGCAAAAAGGACAATCTTTTGGAGAAACAATTTCCTTAACTCTTTGATCTTTAACAAAAACATCTGGTCGATGAGCCCGGCCAGTAGCAATAAGCACCCAGTCATTAGAAACTAAATCCATTCTTAATTCTGAAGGAAATTTTTTTTTCATATTTTTAACTCTATTTATATCTTCCTATAATAAAATTCCATCTAATCCTTAAAAGTTCCCAAAACGTTCTTAAATATCCTTTCCAGCCAACATGAGAACTAGGATCATTAATCCAATTAACTGGGATCATTCCTATTCTATGTCCTAATTTTTTTGCCAAAGCTAATACTTCAATGTCAAATCCCCATCTATCAATTAAACATCTTTCAAAAATGTCTTTAGATGCCTTATTTGTAAACGCCTTAAATCCGCATTGAGTATCCCAAACTCCTGGCACAACCATTAATTGAATCAAAAGATTGCCAAAATTTCCTAATTGCCTTTTAAAAAATGACTGGGCTACGGCTTGTTCAGCGCCAGCTGCATCTTTTTTATCACGAGAACCAATTACTACTTGATATCCTTTTTTAAAAAAAGGAATCATTTTTTCGAAATGATCAATAGTAGTAGCATTATCAGCATCCATAAAAAGACAATATTTTCCTTTAGCTTCCATCATCCCCTGTCTAACTACCCATCCTTTGCCATGATTTTTCTTATTATCAATTATTCTTAAATTTTTAATCATTTCAGTGAATTTATTAACAATTTGAACAGTTTTGTCTTTTGCCCCATCGCTAATAACAATAATCTCATAAGAATAATCTTGTTGAGTTAGATAGGAATCAATCTCTAAAAGAGTTCTGCCAATTCGTTTTTCCTCATTATATGCTGGAATAATAATTGATAAATAAATCTTTTCCATATTTGCATTATACTATATTTTCAGATAAGATACAAAATAAGATGAAAAAATATTACATTATTACTTATGGATGCCAAATGAATGAAAGCGATTCCGAAAAAATCGCTTTTCAATTAGAAAAAGAAGGATATAAGCCGGCTAAAGCAATGGAACAGGCAGATTTAGCTATAATTAATGTTTGCTCTGTAAGACAATCAGCAATTAATCGAGTGCATAGCAAAATTAAACAACTAAAAAGTCTAAAATTAAAAATTATTCTAACTGGATGCATCTTAGAAAAAGACAAGAAGAAATTTAAAGATCAAGTTGACCAAATATGGCCAATTATTGATTTTAAAGCCAAGTCAAAATATAAGCCAGACAAAAAAGCGCTTGTCCCAATTATGACCGGTTGTAATAATTTTTGCGCTTATTGCGCAGTTCCCTATACACGAAACAGGGAAAAGTCCAGACCAGTTGATGAAATTATTAAAGAAGTCGAAGCTTTAGTTAAAAAAGGATATAAAGAAATAATTTTGCTTGGTCAAAATGTAAACAGCTACCAAAATTTTCCCGCACTTCTCCAATCTCTCAACAACATTCCTGGCAAATTCCAAATTAAATTTCTTACCTCTCATCCTAAGGATATGTCTGACGAATTAATTAAAGTTATTGCCAAAAGCAAGAAAATTTCCAGAGAAATCCATTTGTCAGTTCAATCAGGCAATAATCAAATTCTAAAAAAAATGAACCGTGGCTATACAATTCAGGATTACAAAAAATTAATAAGAAAAATTCGCAAAGTAATTCCAAAAGCAGAAATCTCTACTGATTTTATTGTTGGTTTCCCAAATGAAACTGAAAAGCAGTTTGAAGATACTGTCAAATTAATTAAAGAAATTGGCTTTAAACGGGCTTATGTATCTGCTTACTCGCCTCGAGCTAATACTGCTGCATTTAAATTAAAAGATAACGTACCATCTAATGAAAAGAAAAGAAGAAAGAGAATTATTTTAGATATGTTAAAGCATGCACAATAAACTGATTGTAATTTTAGGCCCCACAGCTTCAGGAAAATCAGACCTGGCTATTAAGCTTGCCAAAAAATTCAGAGGAGAAATTATTTCTGCTGATTCTAGACAAATTTATCGAGGAATGGATATTGGCACTGCTAAAATAACTAAAAAGGGAATGGACAATATTCCACATTACTTAATAGATATTATTAAGCCGAATCAAGAATTTACTTTGGCTGATTATAAAACAAAAGCAGTAAAAATTATTAAAAATATCCAAAAACAAGACAAACTCCCTTTTCTAGTTGGCGGAACTGGCTTATATGTCCAATCAATAGTTGATAATCTAAAAATCCCGAAAATCAAGCCTAATAAAAAGCTGCGAATTAAATTAGAAAAATTGTCTAATCAGAAACTATTTAATAAATTAGAAAAATTAGACCCAGATGCCCTAAAAATTATTGATATTAATAATAAAAGACGGATGATTCGCGCTTTAGAAGTCTGTTTAATAACCAAAAAGCCTTTTTCCCAGCAGAGAAAAAAAGAACAGCCTATTTTTAGTATTTTGCAAATTGGATTAAAAATAGATAAAAAAGATCTTGAGCAAAAAATTAACAAAAGAACTAACCAAATAATTAAAAATGGCTTAATTAAAGAAGTAAAAAACTTAATCAAAAAATACGGCATTAAGCCGTATTCATTAAGCGGCATTGGCTATCAGGAAATTATCCAATATATCAAAAAAGAAATAACATTAGAACAGGCCAAAGAATTAATTAATATTCATACTAGACAATATGCCCGCCGCCAAATAACCTGGTTTAAACGAGACAAAGAAATTAAATGGATTGGAAATTATTCTCAAGCAGAAAAATTAATCAAAAAATTTCTTTTCTTATAACTCTTTTAAGGCCTCTGTTAAAAGTTTCTTAACTATTTCTGGATTAGCCTGGCCTCTACTAGCAGCCATTACTTTGCCGACTAAAAACTGAAGAGCATTTTCCTTGCCTAATTGATAATCTTTAGCTGGTTGAGGATTTTCCTGAATAACTTTTTTACTTATTTTAACTAAAACATCTTCATCATTCACTTGTTTTAATTCTTTGTCTTCAATAATGTGAGAGGGGTCAGCGCCAGTAGCAAACATTTCTTTTAGAACAGTCTGAGCAGCTGAGCTGGAGATTTCTTTTTGTTGGATTAGAGTAATAAACTCTGCAAAATTTTCTGGACTGATTTTGCAATCTTCAATCCCAATCTTATTAACCAGCAAAAGCTTTTGAAGTTCAGTTAATAGATAATTAGCTGTTAATTTAATCATTGGCTGTTTTTCATCAATTGATTTTATCTTTAACCAAGTTTTTAATTCAGAAACAACCTGTTCAAAATAATCAGCTAATTTTTCATTGATAATAAGAGTATTAATGTTAGCTGAAGGCAGTTGATATTCTTCAAAAAATCGAATTCGGCGTGATTGAGGCAATTCTGGTAATGCGTTTTTTATCTCTTCAATATTAACTATTGAATGTTCAATGTCATGAGCGTTTTGTGTTTCATCTTGTTTTTTCCCATCTGCTTTAAGTGATTTTAAAGACAATGGAGGCAAGTCTGGTTCAGGAAAATAACGATAATCTTGAGATCCTTCTTTAATACGCTGAGAGAAAGTTCCTTGTTTGCTTTCGTCCCAGCCTCTAGTTTCTTGAATAATCTTTTCATCTGAATTTAATAAATCCGTTTGCCTTTTAATTTCATAATCAATAGAGCCCTGTACAGCACGGAAAGAATTAAGGTTTTTAATTTCTACTTTAGTCCCCAGTTCGCCCTTTTTTGTGCTTAGAGAAATATTCACTTCGCAGCGCATCTGCCCTTTTTCCATGTTGGCCTCAGAAACATCTAAATAACGCAGGATTAATTGAAATTCTTCACAAAACTGTCTAGCTTCTATGCTAGTAGCGATGTCTGGCTCGGTAACTAATTCCATTAAAGGCCGTCCTGCCCGATTAAAATCAACCAATGAATAATCAGCTCCATTTGAATGTACAAGTTTCCCAGTATCTTCTTCTAAATGAATTTCTCTAATTCTAATCTTCTTATCGTCAACTTCTAAAAAACCTTCGACTGCAAGAGGGGAATAAAGCTGAGAAATTTGATAACCCTTAGGCAGATCAGGATAAAAATAGTTCTTTCGGTCAAATTTAGTTGTTTCTGGAATTTGGCAATTTAGGGCAAGAGCGGTTTTAATAACTTTTCTTATTGCTTCTTGATTGATTACTGGAAGCGATCCAGGATATCCAAGACACACTGGACATATGTTTATGTTTGCCTTTCGTTCTCCAGGGTCATTAAGACAGCCACAAAACATTTTACTGGCTGTTTTTAATTCAGCATGAATTTCTAAACCAATTACTGGTTGATATTTCATAAATTTAATCGAACTTGAGCTAAAACAACGTTTTTTAATAAAAAAGCTACTGTTATAGGACCCAAACCGCCTGGCACTGGTGTAATCCAGCTAGCTTTATCTTTAACGTTTTCGAAATCAAAATCTCCTTTTATTTTACCATTTATTTTACTAATTCCGCCATCAATTAAAACTGTTCCATGTTTTATCATATTGCCTTTAATAATGTTTGGCTGGCCTAGAACAGAGATAATAACATCAGCTTGTATTAAATCACCTACAAATTCATCGCAAAAATCAATTAAATATTCAGCTTTTATTTCTTTTTGCAATGCTTTCCCAAAAATATCTGAATTAACTAATGCAATTATTTTCTTATTTTTTAATTGTTCTCCAGTCCCATCTAATGCTCTTAAAATAGCTTTAATAAATGGTGATTTAAAATGGCTCCCTTCAACAAATCCATCCACATCTTTGTTTGGGCTGATAGCTTGAATTACTTTATCAGAAGAAATTCTTTTAGGCAAAGGCATTTGAACAATAATTCCATGTATTTTTTTGTCTTGGTCGCATGCTTCAACTGTTTTTATAATCTCTTCTTCTGATGTTTGTTCAGGAATAGTTATTTTCCTAAACTCAATGCCAATTTCTTTAGCTATCCCCTCTTTTATATCAACATACATTTCTGATGCTGGATCATTGCCAACTAAAATAACAGCCAAACAGGGTTTGATATTCTTTTCTTTAATTTCCTGTTTTAATTCAGCCAAAATCTCATTAGCTATTTCTTTGCCATTAATAATTTTCATAAAACTGGGAATTTTTTCGATAATTTAATAACTTCTTTTTTAATTTCTTGCTTTATTTCTTGATTATCAACATTCTGAATAATTTTAATAATCCAAGAACCAATTTGTTCCATTTCTTTTTCTTTCAGCCCCTTTGTTGTCACTGCTGGCGTGCCAATTCTAATGCCAGATGTTTCCCATTTAGAACGCTCATCATAAGGAACCACATTACGATTAACATAAATATTTGCTTGTTCAAGCGCATCCTGAACTTTTTTCCCAGAAAGACCAATCTCAGTTAAATTAATCAGAATTAAATGATTGTCCGTGCCTCCTCCAACTAAATTCAATCCTTCCCTTAAAAAACTCTTTGCTAAAACTTGCGCATTTTTAATTACTTGTTTTTGATATTGAACAAAACTTTTCTCTTGAGCTTCTTTTAAGGCAACTGCTTTGCCAGCAATCTCATTTTGCAAAGGTCCACCCTGCAATCCAGGGAAAACTGCTTTATCAATTTTTTCAGCTATCTCCTTGTCTTTTGAAAGAATTAAACCGCCACGAGCTCCTCTTAATGTTTTATGAACGCTCATAGTGACTACATCACAATAAGGAAAAGGATTAGGATGAAGTCCAGTTGCCACCAATCCGGCAATATGGGCAATATCGGCCATTAAATAAGCGCTGTTTTCTTTGGCGATTTGGCTAAATTTGGAAAAATCAATCTGGCGAGGATAACTAGAAGCGCCAGCAATAATCAATTTGGGCTTTTCTTTTTGAGTAATCTTTTTAATTTGTTCAAAATCTATCTGTTCTGTTTTTTTATCAACTCCGTAAAAAATAAAATTATATAAAGAACCAGAAAAATTTACTGAAGAACCATGGGATAAATGGCCCCCTTGGTCAATTCTCATTGCCAAAACTTTATCTTCTGGTTTAAGTAAAGCAAAATATACTGCTTGGTTGGCCTGGGAGCCAGAATGCGGCTGAACATTAGCATAGTTTGCTCCAAATAGCTTTTTAGCGCGCTTAATAGCTATTTCTTCTATCTGGTCAATAAAGTCCTGTCCAGAATAATATCTTTTTCCAGGATAACCTTCTGCATAGCGGCTGCTTAAAATACTGCCAACTGCCTCGCGCACAGCCAAACTAGCATAATTATCAGCGGCAATCAAATCAAGCCCCTCTTGATGACGGACATGTTCCTGTTTAATTAAATTGCTGATTTTTGAATCTGTTTTTGAAATTGAATTTTTAGACATATTCCTATAATATATCAGTTTTTAGGAAAAATAAAGCCCTGCTGGATTTTGTCCAACAGGGCTTATTTTGATTTATTATCCGTTTTGGCTTCCTTAGACCTACAATTCTTTTCTTGCCATGTCATGCAAAGCCGCCAAACCAGCCAATAAGGTAATCTGTTGAGCTGGCGTATCTACGTTATGGCAGGAAAATTCATATCCTTTTCCTTCTTCAGGCCCCATATGAACAGGATTAAGCCCGCAAGCGTTTCCAGGACAACTAACATTAAGCCAACCACTTTCATAATCAATCGAGGCTCGAAAATCATGTTTCTCATATTCGGTCAAACCAATCATCACTTGATAAGCAGATTGCATTGCTTCAATCATTTCTGGAATAATGGCTCTATTGGCAGCTGCCTTTTTCATAAGAGAGTCCATCCAATTACATAAAAGAATGCTATACATTCCGCCAAGCGACCCACCATGCCAATCTCTTCCAGTTGTAACTCTCACTGTCAAAAACTGGAGAAAAGTAGATGAAGTCTCTATCTCAAGATGATAGGATAAGACAAAAAAGACATTGAAACTTGCTGAAATGGCATAAGCCGATTGATAATCATAAATACATTCTTTGCCCTTGCCATTACAATAAATACATTCGTTGTCTGAACGCTTATCCCAACCAGAACCCTGACAATAACTGCATTTCTTGCCGGTTTCCTTTTTTACTTGTGGTATCGTTACAAGAAATTCAACGAATTCTTCGGTTTCCCCGCGACGAATAAAGGTCTTGTCAAAACCGAAATTTCCGTTAAAGTTGCCGATGAAATCCTTAAAGCCAAATTCCTCCTTGAATTGGTTAACTATTGGAGCATCATTAGAAACAATTTTGGTGTTTCTGACAAAATCCTTATGTACTCTCAAGACAAGTGCTGGCTCTTTCTTTTGCCAAGACAACTCATACCAACAAGGAATATTGTCCATAGTTAGTACTTTAAAATCTCTCAATTCAATCACCTCCTTTTGTTGTTAAAAAACTTTAAAAGACAGGATTATTTCCTGCCCCTCCATTTAATTTGTTTATCTGGAATACCGATTTTGCATTCCTTTCCGGCATTACTTTTAATTATTATCCATCGCAATCTATAAAACCAAGACCTTTTTATCTTTTGCTTTCTTTTTCCCATTTCATTCTCCTTTTCTGTTAAGGTTATTTCACCTCTATGCCCATACTACGAGCTGTGCCTTCAATAATTCTCTCTGCCTGTTTTAAATCATAAGCATTCAAATCAGTCATTTTCTTTTCAGCAATCTGGCGTATTTGATCCTTAGTTATTTTCCCTACCTTATTTTTAAACGCTTCGCCAGAACCTTTTTCAATGCCAGCTGCTTTCTTTAATAAATCTGAAGCTGGCGGTGTTTTTAACTTAAAATCAAAACTCCGGTCTTCATAAACCGTAATTTCTACTGGGACAATATCACCAGACATTTCTTTAGTTGCTTCGTTGAACTTAGCGCAAAAATCCTGAATACTTAAGCCGTGCTGGCCTAAAGCCGGTCCGATTGGCGGCGCAGGATTAGCTTGTCCAGCTGGTATTTGTAATTTAATAACTGTTTTAATTGGCTTTGCCATAAATTTATAAATTTAGATTTTTTTCACCTGAAGAAAGTCTAATTCTACTGGCGTTTCCCGGCCAAACATTGAAACAAGAACTTTAATTTTACCGCGTTTTTCATCCACTTCGGAAATTTTGCCGTCATAGTCTTTAAATGGCCCATCAGTAATTTTAACCGCATCGCCAATAATTACATCAATCTTATACTTAGGCTCTTCTACTCCCATTCGTTTCTGCAAAGATTTGATTTCTGCTTCTGAGATGGGCGTAGGAATTGTTCCGGCTCCAATAAAGCCAGTTACTCTTGGCGTATTTCTAACCACATACCAAGAATCATCAGTAACAATCATTTCAACTAAAACATAGCCAGGATAAATCTTTTCTTCAACAACATGCCGTTTGCCTGATTTAATTTTTATCTTCTTCTCTGTAGGAATTAAAACATTAAAAATTTTATCTTCCATTCCCATTGACTCAATTCTCTGTTTTAAATTCCTTGCTACAGCTTCTTCGTAATTAGAATATGTATGCAGAACATACCAATTTTTCCCCTGTTTTATTTGCTTAGGCATAATTATTCCATTAATTAGATAACAAATTCATTTAACAACCAGCTAAATAGGAAATCAAGACCGCCTAAAAAGGCAGCAACAGCTAAAGTAGAACCAATAACAACTAAAGTATGTTTAACTGTTTCTTTGCGCGTAAGCCAAGTTACCCGCTTTAATTCAATGCGGACTTCTTTTAAAAATGTTATTCCTTTTTGCGGCAGTTGGCTAATTCCCATTGTATTTAAAAAACCCCTAGGGGTATTTATATATCCCCATATTATGTCCTAACCAAAATTATGTCAAGATGTCTACTATATATCCAAATTTCTCACTTTCTTAGCGTGGGTCTGAATGAACTTTTTCCGAGGCGCCACTTCATCTCCCATTAAAATATCAAAAATCTTATCAGCTTCTTTGGCGTCTTGAATAATCACTTGTTTTATTAAACGATTTTCAGGATCCATAGTTGTCTCCCATAATTCTAATGGATTCATTTCGCCAAGGCCTTTATAGCGCTGAATATCTACTCCTTCTTTGCCTAACGACTTTAAAATTCTCTCTTTATCTGTTTCTGTATAGCCATATTCTATGTGCTTGCCCTTTTTCATCTTATAAAGAGGCGGCTGAGCGATATATAGGTAGCCAGCATCAATAATTGGACGGAAATATCTAAAGAAAAGAGTTAAAAGAAGCGTTGCAATATGGTTTCCATCAGAATCAGCATCACAAGCAATGATTATTCTATGATAACGAATCCTACTCAAATCAAATTCTTCAGCAATGGCAGTTCCTAGGGCAATAATAATTGCTTTAATTTCTTTAGAAGTTAAGGCTCTGTCTAATCTAACCTTTTCTACATTTAAAATCTTGCCTCGCAAAGGTAGAATAGCTTGGAATCTTCTATCGCGTCCCTGTTTGGAACTATTGTGGACAAAAATTCCTGAAGCTAAAGCAAAATTATGAGTTCCTTCAACTTCTAAATCATATACGTCTATTTTTTTTCTAATTTTAATTATTTTCTTTATTTTATGATTATATTTCTTCACTGTTTCAAGGACATATTCTTCATCGCCCTTAAAATGTCTATTACAAAATGTTGAAAACTTCAAAAGACTTTTATCTCTTGTTTTAATTCTTAAATAATCGTATTTTTCTAAATTACCATACTTTTCATAAACTTCTTTCAAAAATTGAATAGTTTTTTTATAATATGTCTTTTTAAGCGCTTTCTTCCTATCCTTTCTAAATTCTTCAGTCCATTGCTCTTTTGTTTTCTGACTTCGCCAAACTAATAATTCAGGATTCTCCCATTGTTTTTTTGCAATCAAAGAAAGTTTTTCTTTCTTGTCTGGATATAATTTAAAATATTTTTTTACTTGCCTAGATTGCTTTTTTCTGTTTTTCTCTTCAGACCAATATTCTTGTTGTACCCTATTTAATAACTCGTTATTTCTTTTTCTATATTCTGGAGAATTGTTATAAAATTCTAAAAATTTCTTGGTCATATACTTTTTATATTCTTCATTCTCCCACATTTTTTTTGATCTCCTGCTTAACATCCTTCTCATTTTAGGCGTAGTCATTATTGCCCTGATTTTTTCTCTATATTCTTTCGATTGATGTATTTTTTTTGTTAATTGTTTAATATCGTCTCGATGAAGAGTAAATTTAAGCATCCCACGATGATAAGCCATATGTTTTTCTGCATCCATTCTCTTTATATTGTCCGGATTATTGTTTAATTTATTAAAATCAATATGATGTTTATGAGAGCCATTTTTTTCAAGATAAACGCCATTTCTTAAATTATACTCATCAGATAAAAGATGAGTAAAAACCCATTCGTGCTTTAATTTTACTGGATTAGGATTCCAAACCATTTCATATCCCTCTATTGTAATTCTCTTTTCTCTTTTGGAAAACTTTCTATGAAGAGGCATTAAAGAATCTTTTTTGCTCAAATTTTTAGCTGCTTTATAATCTCCATTCCTTAACATAAACAAATGATCGGGCGTACAAATAATTTCTTCATCATTATCAAGAATTACTTTAATAACTCTGGTATTTTTTCTTGTTTTTCTAACATTTTTAATTTGTTCGATTCCAATAGAACCGTTTTTTTTAATAGTATAACAATAATTTTCTTTCTTTTGTTTCTCTTCTTTGACTAATTCTTTAAAATTTAATTCTCTTCCATCGATTAAAGCAATTTTAGTATCGCCAGAAAAACATCCAGCTGCAGAATCTCCTTCAACGATAAATAGTTCTGAATTAGCTGGATCACGACTAGAACAATCTGCCAATTTGCCTGGCAAAGCTAATCCTTCTAAAACACCTTTGCGGATAACTGTTTCTCGAGCTGCTTTGGCTGCTTGACGTGCTTTAGCAGCCAAAATTACTTTTTCCATCATTGCTTTAGCATCTTGAGGATTCTTTTCTAAAAATTCTTCTAATCCATCAGCTGTTACTGATTCAACAGCAGTTCTTGCCTCTGGATTGCCTAAACGAGCCTTGGTCTGCCCCTCAAATTGCGGATCTTTTAATTTAACGCTAATTACAGCTGTGAGTCCTTCTCTGACGTCATCTCCGCTCAATTTATTATTACTTTTCCCTCCATTTTTTTCACTCTTTAAAAATCCGTTCTTTTGAGCATAATTATTAAAAGTTCTAGTTAAAGCTGTTCTAAAGCCAGTTAAATGCATTCCACCTTCGCCAGTATAAATATTATTAGCAAATCCTTCTTCATATCCTTGTATATCATTAGTATATTGAAGAGCCACTTCAACCAATATGTCTTGATGTTCTTTGGAAACATAGAAAATATTATCATGCTTTGTTTCTTGTTCGCGATTAAGATATTTAATATATGAAACAATTCCTCCTTCAAAGTAAAAAGAATAAATTTTATGTGCTTCTTTGCGTTCGTCTTTAATATTTATTTTAATCCCTTTAGTTAAATAGGCCTGCTGCCGCAAATGATTTAAAATCTTATGCCATTTAAAACTAATCTCTTTAAAAACTTCTGGATCTGGCTCAAAAATAATAGTGGTGCCAGTATGTTTGCATTTGCCGCTTTTCTTCATACTGGTTTTAGCTTTGCCTCTGGAATATTCTTGAACATAAAGATTATTATTACGACAAACTTCGGCCCTAAGCCATTTGGAAAGCGCATTAACTACTGAAACGCCAACTCCGTGCAGTCCGCCAGCAATCTTATATGACTGGCCTCCAAATTTTCCTCCAGCATGAAGAGTGCACATTACTGTTTCCAAAGCGGATTTTTTTGTTTGAGAATGTTTATCTACAGGAATGCCTCTGCCATTATCCACCACTTTAACCCGATTCTTAGGCAAAAGAGTAATTTCTATAGTATCGCAATAACCAGCGCTTGCTTCATCAAGAGAATTATCGCACACCTCCCAAATAAGGTGATGAAGACCATCAACTCCTGTTGAGCCAATATACATGCCTGGCCGACGGCGAACCGGCTCAAGCCCTTCTAGAACATAAATATCTTTAGCTTCGTAAGTTGAATTATTTTTTTTAGGCATAAATTGTTATTTTCTTACTCCGACGCTTTGGTCGGAGTCCGACTTAACGTCGGACCTCCCACATCTCATTTTTTTCTAATTCATTAATAATTTTTCCTTGAATAATATTAACCTCTTTATCAGTTAAAGTATGGTCATTTGCTTGATAAATAATATGGAAAGCTAAACTCTTCTTATTCTCTGGAATGTTTTCCCCTTCATACATATCAAACAAATCCACATCGCAAACCAATGGTCCGCCAATAGTATTAATTAAATTAAGCACTTCTACTATTTTAGTCCCTCTATCAACTAAAAGAGCAACGTCTCTGACTACAGCTGGATATTTAGAAGGCAAAGAATAAATTCTTTCTTCAGTAGCCAGCTCAACTAATTTTTCAAAATCCAATTCAAAAATATCATCAGTCAGCCAGCCTAATAGATCATTTCCTATTTTTATTTCCGCTCTAATATTTTTTTTAGATGATTCATCATACCAAATATCAGTAATCCGCAGTTTATTCAGCAATGTCTCAATAATCCCCTTAAGGCAATAGAAATCAGATGGAAATAAAACTGCGCCTAATCTCTTTTTTTCAATAACCTTGTTTTTGTCCTTTTGAAAAACATTGCCAATTTCAAACAATCTAACTTCTTTAAAATACTTTTTATTGTCTTTAATGTTCTTAAGCAAATTAACTGATAAATTAGATCTTAAATATTTCTGTTCCTGGCTAATCGGATTAAGCAATTCTATTTCTTCTTTATTGCTGACAAAAGAATAATTATATGCCTCGCTAAAACCAAGATTGGCCAAAATTTCTTTAACTCTATTTTGATAAATTAAATTTTCATTCCTTTTTGAAGGAATTAAAACAGCAGATGGCAATTTAGAAGGAATCTTTTCAAAACCGTAAATACGGCCAATTTCTTCAATTAAGTCCTCTGGAATGCAGATATCAATCCTTGCTGTTGGAACAATAACTTGAAATGTAGATTTTGTGGCTTGAAGCTTGAAACCTAATCTTTTTAAAATATCTGACACGTCTTTAACTGGAATACTAATGCCTAATAATCTTTTAACGTATTCTATGTCTAATTTAATTTCTTTGGGTTTAACTTTATTTGAATAAACATCAACCACATCCTGCAGGATTTGTCCTCCAGCTATTTCTTGAATTAAACAAGCAACTCTATCAATGGCTTGTTTAGTTAAGTTTGGATCTATGCCCTGTTCAAAGCGCCAAGAAGCATCTGTTTGTAATTTTAGTTGCTTAGAGGCCTGTCTGATAATTTGTGGCGAGAAATTAGCTGCTTCTAAAATTATTAGCTTTGTTTGTCCGTCAATTTCAGGATTCTTGCCTCCTTTAATTCCAGCAATACAAACTGGACTTTTCCCATCAGCAATAACCAAAATATTCTCGTCTAAATCATATTTTTCATTATCTAAAGTATTAATCTTCTCGCCTTTTTTAGCGCGACGGACAATTATTTTCTTAATATCTGATGTACTTTTTAATTTATTTGCATCAAAAGCATGCAATGGCTGGCCAGTTTCCAACATAACATAATTAGAAATATCAACTATATTATTAATTGGCCGCAAACCGCTGATTTTAAGATATTCCTGAATCCATTGAGGCGAAGCCCCAACTTTAACATTATTAATAACTCTTGCTGTATAACGAGGGCATAAATCATTCTCTTTAATGTCTATTTTGACAAATTCACTGGCTTTTTCCTTAGAATTTTCTTTAATTTTTTTACTGTAATCAATTAATTCAAAAGGATATCTTAAAATTACAGCTATTTCTCTGGCAATCCCCCAATAACTTAAACAATCATGAGCTCGATTAGGCAGAACATCAACATCTAAAAGATAATCGCTATTAACTTTGCCAATTAATTTCGTTTCAAAAGAATGCATAGTCAATAAATCAGCCAACTTTTCTGGAATTGGTAACTTCTTTTTGAAAAATGATTGTAGCCAATTATATGATATCTTCATGTCTTTATAATGTTAATATTATTAAGATAAAGTATAAATCATTAAATTTAAAAAAATAGAATACTTGACAAAATTAGATGCTTCTGATAATATTATAATTAATGTGCAATATAAACAACTTCCGTGTATTAAAATAGTTCTTTTGAAAGGAGGTGAATAAAATGGAAGACAGTCCCTTAGGCAAAGATTTCCGTAAATCAAGCTTTAGCTATCCCGCCATGGGTTGCGTCATGACTGCCAAGAAAAATGGCGTGATAGTCGTTAGAGATTCAAAAGATCCGAAAAAAACCACGTTGACCTTTACCGAAAATGAATGGGATGCTTTCATCAAGGGGGTAAAATCTGGTGAATTCGATCTGTAACTAGATAAGCGGGAAACTTTCCAAAACCGGGGAAACGACAAAATATTATCGTTTCCCTTTTTTTATTTTTTTTTGCGAATCTGAAAAATTCATGCAGATTTTAAATATATCTTTTATATAAACTTACATTTTACATTAACAAAAACTATCAAAACTGATTTAAAAACCTTAAATCATTGGAATAAAACAATCTAATATCATCAATCTTGTGCTTCATCATAGCAATTCTGTCTAAGCCCATGCCAAAAGCAAAACCTTGCCATCTCTCAAGTACATAACCCGCTGATTTAAAAACATTTGGATGAACCATTCCACATGGAATCACCTCCATCCAACCGCTTTGCCCACAAGTAGAACATCCCTTACCTCCACAGACACTACAACCCATCAATAATTCTAATCCTGGCTCAGTAAATGGGAAATAACTCGGCTGCCATCGCAATTTAACTTGCGGTCCATAAAATCGTTTCATAAATCCCTCCAAAACGCCCTTTAAATTAGCCATGGAAATATTCTGGCCAATCATCAATCCTTCTATCTGATGAAAGGTTGTCTCATGTGAAGCATCTGTTGCTTCATGGCGGAAACAACGACCAGGCACAATAATTCGCAAAGGCGGATTATTCTTCTCCATATATCTGGCCTGCATTGGTGAAGTATGGGTTCGTAATAATAGATCAATATCCTTTAACCAAAAAGTGTCCCATAAATCTCTTGCTGGATGGTTTTTAGGAACATTCAAAGCATCAAAATTATAATGTTCGGTTTCTACTTCTGGACCATTAATTATTGAAAAGCCCATTGATTGAAAAATTTCTTCTATTTCTTGCTGAACTAAAGTAATTGGATGCAGATGTCCTTGAGCTGGTAATTTCCCAGGAGCAGTTACATCAATCCAATTTTTTTGCATGACAGAAACATGTCTGCTTTTAATAAAAAACTTTTTGCTTTTTGCCTTAATTACTTCTTCTATTTCTTGCCTAAGATTATTAGCTAATTTGCCTTTTTCTTTTCGTTCTTTTTCTGATAAATCTTTTAAAGAACGCAAAATCTTGGTCAATTCACCTTTGCGACCAAGATACTTTTTATAAATATTTTCTAAAGTTTTTAAATCTTTAGATTTTTCTATGTCATTTAAAAAATTTTGTTTTACTCTATCTAGCATGTTTATAATTCTTAATTTAAAATTTATCTTCTCCCCAGCCAATACTCAATCAATCCAACTAAACCAACTAAAATTATTAAATACCACCAAGTTAACGCTCTCTGGCTTTGTAAAATTAAAACAGCGATTAAAATAACTGACAAAAGCAATCCCTGCCGAAAAGAAATCTCTAATTGATTAATAATCTTATTAATTGATGAACGCAAACGAAGAGTTTTTCTTTGGGAAAACCATCTAATAATCAACCCGCTTAGCGTAAAAACTCCTGTTGAACTAATGAATAAGCTTAAATAAAATAGAATGAAAATAAGCAAATCTGATGAATTCGGATTAAAATAAATTAAAATAGCCACTAAGCAGGCACTGGCTAATAAAGTAGTCAAAACTAACCCCGCTAAATATATTGAGAGATTCATGCCTTTATTTTACCTTATTTTAAGAGACAAGGCAACAGTAATTTAAGGTCTAAAAAACTTGCCATTAACAAAATTATCCTCTATAATGGCAATGCGGGGTGGAGCAGCGGCAGCTCGCAAGGCCCATAACCTTGAGGTCGTCTGTTCGAGTCCGACC